>CAYMDB010000019.1:0-16394 GCA_964388865.1 uncultured Flavobacteriaceae bacterium | reverse complement strand
ATTTGGAATTTCATTTACCGTAACAATAACACTATCTGAATCCGAGTTTCCAAAAGCATCTGATACCGTAACGGTATAGGTTGTGGTGGCTGATGGGCTTACGCTGAGTTCAGCACCTGTGTCCCCTGTATTCCATAAATAAGAGTTTCCCCCCGTTGCATTCAAGGTTACACTTTCTCCATTACAAATGCTAACATCATTTCCAGCATTAGCAATTAGTTCTGGAATAACGGTGACCGTAACTTCAGCTGTGGCTTCGCACCCATTTGACGTTCCTGTTACAGTATATGTTGTGGTTTGAGTTGGACTGACAGTAATAGCATTAGAGGTTTCGCCTGTATTCCAGAGATAAGAAATTGTACCACTAGCCGTGAGTGTTGTGCTTTCGCCTTCAATAAGAGTTACATTCTCACTAATCGTAACATTTGGAATTTCATTTACCGTAACAATAACACTATCTGAATCCGAGTTTCCAAAAACATCTGTAACGGTAACCGTATAGGTTGTGGTTACAGAAGGGCTCACATTGAGTGTTGACCCTGTATCGCCGGTATTCCAGATATAAGAACTGCCACCTGATGCATTTAAAGTCACGCTTTCACCATTACAAATCGAGACATCATTTCCTGCATTTGCAATCAATTCGGGAACAACGGTGACTGTAACGTCAGCATTGCTTACACAACCATTGACACCAACTGAGGAAACTGAGAAAGTTGTTGTGGAATTTGGACTCACGATAATGGATGCTGTGGTTTCACCTGTGCTCCATTCATAATTATCACCACCACTCGCAATTAACGTTGTTGACTCACCTTCAGCAATGAACATATCTTCGGTAATTGTAAGATTTGGGGCTTCATTCATAAAAACAGTGACACTGTCGGATGAAGAACAATTATTTGTAGTTACTTCAACGGTATAAATCGTTTCTACAGTTGGAAAGACCTCGATAGAAGCGGTTGTTTCTCCTGTACTCCAGAGGTAAGAATCACCGCCCGAAGCTGTTAATGTTATGATTTCGCCTTCACAAATCGTTTGATCTTCACCTGCATTGGCAATGGGTACAGCATTTACCGTTACTGTAACGCTGGCTGCATCTGTTTGACCGTTGTCATCGGAAACAGTCACCGTATAAATTGTAGTTTCGTTAGGTGTGACTTCTATGGTAGCAGTTGTCTCCCCTGTGCTCCAAGCATAATTGGTACCTCCAGTCGCTGTAAGCGTCGCGCTGTCTCCTTCACAGAGTTGCTGGTTTTCACCTGCGCTCGCTTGGAGCGCTTCAGGAAAAACGGTTATTTCGGAGGTGTCTGTAAATCCGCCATCGTCGGTGGTAAAGGTTATTGTTACAACTCCCTCTGCAATTGCAGACACCACGCCATTAGCATCTACTGTGGCGATAGATTCATCACTTGAACTCCATACGCCAGTTTGGTTTGTTGCGTTATCAGGGCTTACAGTTGCTGTTAGTGCAATGGTTTCTGAGACTTGAAGTTCTGCTGTGTTTGGTGCAAGGCTTACTGCTGTAACAGTAACTGGGTTGTTTTCAATAAGAACACTAAGTTCTATGGTATCCAGTAATTCTCCCTGAGCATTTAGCTCGGAAAATATTTCGTACTGAGCTGTATGAAATCCCTCAGTAAATGTTCTACGATTAGTCGTATAGGGATCTACATTTTCTATCTTTGTTATACCATCAAAAATTATTCGAAAACTACCACTAAAATTATCTGTATTTACAGCTGCAAAAGACAGCTCAAGTCCGTCCACGTCTTCAAAGGCTAGAGTTGCCGTCTCGCCTGGTGTTAAGGCTGCAATTTCTTGCATAGTTTCTCTTACATAAAATCCATAAGAAAGAGGAAGCTCGGGTTCAGGTTCTACTTCTGATGTAACAGTAATTACAGATGTGTCTGTGAAATCACCATCATTAGTGGTAAAGGTAATCGTTGTATCACCTGCCGCTATTCCTGTAACAACACCAGATTGATTAACTGTGGCAATACCTTCATCTTCACTCGACCAAATACCGGTACTATTTGAGGCATTGGCAGGCGTTACCGTTGCGGCTAAGCTTGTTGTACCATTAATATTTAGCGTTGCAGTGCTTGGTGAAATGCTAACACCTGTAACACTTATTGGATCTGGTGTTTCTACAACACCATCAACTTGGTTTAAGTATTCTTCTAACCAGGTATAACCACTTGGGGCGATATCGTTATGATCTTGGCCAGAAGGAACATTGGCTTGAAACCAAATTTCTGGGATGTGGGGGTTGGATATGTAGAAGTTGGGGGGTCTTGTGTTTAATGGAGTGGTGCTGATAGAAGCTAAAAAATCAGCATAAGGTTGTCCATCGATTGCGGTGTGTCTATTATCAGTTCCCCCCGCATTCGCCCATGGTTCTGGGGTATCATTAATAGTATTATTTACGTACCTTGTATCTTGAGGATCTCTGAAAATTGTTACACTTCCGTCCGCATTCAAATATTTTGATGCACCAGCATCTAATGGCACCACAACAGAGGCCTCCTCCGCAGTCATAAACTGTGCAGGCACTGCTCCGATCATAGGAAATGGTGTGTCTCTGAATAAGTCTGGACTCAATCTTTCAGTTTGTAAACTGTAAGCGTGTTCTATCCATAAAAATTGATTGTCTGCATTAGGATCTTCAAACAAATCCTGAACAATGTTTCCTGAAGTGTAAATTAAAGGTGGAAGACTTGGATTCTCATTAGTCGCCCCATTTACGTGCCAACGAGGGTCTTGGTCTTGAAACTGATAAAACAAAGATGTTTTGTTTCCTGTAAAAATATAATTATTAAAATGATTTATTAAAGCGTTAGTTTTGACAACAGTCCATCTGTTAATCCAATCATAAATAACATTGTTATAAATATCAGCTCTTCCGCTACTGCTATTGGGTGTTCTGTGAGAAATATTATAAAATAATGTGGTTCTAAAGGTATTATTATAACTAAATCCTGCATGTGATGGGTCAGTGTCCCCAAATAAGGAACCCGTCTTACACTCAGCTATTAAACCGTTTTGAAATGTGATGTTATGTGTTTCTTTACCTCGAACGGTGAATCCTTGCAATCCTGCATAACTAATGGAAATGTGATCAAATATTAAATTACTTGCTTCATCTCCAGGGCTGCTTCCGGGATATACGGTGAAGGCAGTATCTCCATAGAATTGCATTCGCACCCTTAAATACCTTAAAATAACGTTTTGTGCATCCCCAACTCTAAAAGTCCGATTTAAAGGCGCCGCAGTTATTGTAATTCCTCCCTCGGGGGCGGTCTGGCCAGCAATTGTTAAATCATTACCATTAATTTGTAAACTACTCTGAAGTTCGATTATACCACTAACATCAAAAACAACAGTCGCAGGTCTAGGTTGCCCTATAGCCCATCTTAAAGTGCCAGGGCTGCCGTCATCTTCTAAACTTGTTACGTGATAAATACTACCCCCTCTTCCACCAGAGGCATAAGCTCCACCACCATAAGCCGTGGGAAATGCTTTTTGTTGAGCGTTTCCTTTTAAATTTGAAAAAAATAAAATTGAAAGAAAAAGGAAGAGAAAGGTTTTTAAATCTTTTAAAGGTTTTGGGGTCATCATAATTTAGTTGTCTTAAACACAAGTTCGAATCTATAAAATAATTTAATTAAAATAAGTTTAAAGTCAATATTTTTCGATGTAATACACTTAAATGTAAGTTTTTTAATATGAAAAAATATTTAATCGTTATAATTAATCATAAGTACGATAAAACACAATTTTTAGACGACGAAACAAAAACTTTAACGAATTAAAGAAAATAATTACTTTCATTTAATTGAAGTGATTTAAACTTTTATAATTTTTATTTTCTTAAACTTTTTAAGAGCTATCACAATGAATGCTAAATAGTTAAATCCTTTCCAGCTTTCTATGGTGGTGTCAAATCTATTTAGCAGTGAACGGTAACTATCCATCCAAGCATTGGTTCGCTCTACGGCATAACGCTCCTTATATAATTCTTGGTCGAAATACTCATCTCTGTCGATGTTTGCGTTACGTTTGTTGCAACATATATTTGCATTAATCTCTTTTTTGCTACAGGCTTCTCTGAAATTTTCCGAATCAAAGCCTGCATCAGCATTTAAAAAAAGGCCATTTACAGAAATATCAGCCTGTTCCAATGTTGCTGTTACTACTTCAAATTGCACTTCAATGTCATATAAGTCATTGTGGTTTCCTGCTGTAGGTTCGCTCATGGCAAGAGTGATGCCTTGTCTGTCGCTCAAATAGAGCGCATTGGTTGTTTTTCGTATTTTCCTACCTTGATATTCAACACTGGTACCACCTCGTATAGCGGGTGTGTGGCTGCCATCCAAATCAACACTGGAAAGGTTCAGTTCTTGCTTATGAACGCTAAGAAAACTTATCCAACAGTCTTTCAATGTGTCTGATAAACACCATTTCCTGTAATGATAGTAAACCGCGTTCCAAGATAAAGGGCTATCTTCAAACAGTGCTTTTACAGGTAGTTGATGCCATTGAACCCCTGTTTTTAATTTGTAAAGTATCGCATTAACAATCTCTACCAAAGGAACTGTTGGTGGAAAGCCTCTTTTTGTTTTTGGAAGATAAGGTATAATTTCCATTTCTATCGTATATTTGTCCATTCTGGTGTACATAAGGGGTTGTTTTAGATTAATTTACGTCTGCAACGCAAATATCGGCAACCCTTTTATTTTTTTTAAAAAAAGTTTAAATCACTTCATTAATTGAAACCTTGTTTTCTAGTTGACATTTCAATTTCTTTGTTTTACAAACTTTTATTTAAATAATTATTGTTTTTTTACAAAAACTTTTTAGAGCATGTGTGGCATTTATATTACTAATATTAAATATCAAGACGATATAATTAAAGAAAAACTAAATTCTATTTCCTACAGAGGTCCAGATTATACTGGAATAACTAAAATAGATGATATTACTTTTGGACACTTACGATTATCAATACTTGATTTAGATCCGAGGTCAAACCAACCAATGACCTATAAAAATCTAACTATTGTCTATAATGGTGAGATATACAATTATAAAGACATAAAAGATGAATTAATTAATCTAAATTATGAATTCAAAACGGAGAGTGACACAGAAGTGCTCTTAATAGGATTTAAGCATTGGGGAAAACTAATTTTAGAGAAAATTAACGGAATGTTTGCTTTTAGTATTTACGACAATATTACAAAAAGGTTATTTTCTGCAAGGGATAGAATTGGAGTAAAACCCTTTTACTATTATTGGAATAATAATGAACTTGAAATATGCAGTCAGATACGACCTCTATTGAAAAATAAAAATATTAATGAAGAAGCTATATCAATTTTTTTGGATACTGATTATATCCCTAGCCCATACACAATTGCTGAAAAAGTTTATAAACTTCCACCTGGAAACTACATGGAAATAGATTTCATTACGAAAAATCTTATAGTTACACAATATTGGAATTTAGCAGAGGTAAAAACACAGGACATAACCTATAAAGATGCTAAAAATGAGCTACATAGCTTATTAAAAGATGCTGTCAAAATAAGACTCCAATCTGATGTTCCAATCGGTTCTTTTTTGTCTGGAGGCATTGATTCTTCTCTTGTTTCAAGTATTGCCTCAAAAGTTTCAGCTACACAAATCAATACCTTTTCAATTGGTTTCGAGGACCCTCGATACGATGAAAGCAAAATTGCTGAACAATTTGCTGAAATAATTAATTCAAATCATACCACCACAATTTGTAGACCTGACGATATTATGGAGTTAATACCAAAATTAACAGAAGTATTTGATGAGCCTTTTGCTGACAGTTCGGCTCTGCCATCATTGCTGTTAAATAAAGTAACAAAACAGTATGTAACCGTTGCACTCTCTGGAGACGGTGGTGACGAAAGTTTCATTGGATATCCATATTTTGATTCTTTAGTAAGACATAAATTTATAATTGATATTCCATATTCAATTAGAAAATTTTTAGCAAACCCACTATTATTAAAGATTTTTGGCATTAATTCTCACAGAGTACGAAATGCTCTTAATACGAAAACGAGAAAAGACTTCATTGAAAATATTTATTCGAGAAAAGGATTTTTATTGTTAGAAAAAAAACAAAAGTGGATGAATCATTTTCAAGGTTATAAAAAATGGTCTACTGTTTTTTTGCAACAAGCTGCCGATTTAAATATAAAATTGTGGTTAGAAAACAATAGTAATGTTAAAGTTGATCGCTCAAGTATGGCGTACTCAGTAGAAGTAAGAAGTCCATTTCTAGATTATAGAGTCATAGAATATGCACGAACTCTACCTATGAATTTTCGATATGAAAAAGGAAGACAAAAAAAAATATTGAGAGATATCTTAAAAGAATATATACCAGAGGAAGTCTTTAACCAACCTAAGCGAGGGTTTGCTGCACCTATTAGGGATTGGATGCGCGGGGAATTAAGGAATGAATTTGAGGAAGCACTTAATGATGATTTTTTAAACAAAGTTCCAAATTTAAATGTTTCAAAATTCAAAAACCTATTTAATGAGCATATGAACAACAAAGAAGATCACTCCGTTTATATTTGGAAACTTTTTGTTTTGAGTAAATGGTACGATGAGTTTTATCCTAAAATTAAAAAGTAATTCTAAAATTGATTTTCCTCTTTACTCTTGAATAAATTTAAACATTTGTAAATCTGCGTTTTTAAAATCAACATGACTTAGAAAAGTATTGAAGTTTAACCGCTAAACTGAGTAGTTGATATAAAAATTTAGATATTTTGGGTTATTTAGCTCAAATTTGACCAACTTAAATTTCTTCTTAAACAAACTATATTGATTGGAAATCAATTTTTATGTTGTTGAGATGAAATTAATACGAATCAAGTTACACAGAAGTACTAAATCTATTTGGTTTATGTTATAGTTAAAATTTAATTTAATGTTATATATAGACAGGATAATATAATTTTTGAGTAAAATGAAAAATAAAATAAGTGTTATAGTACCAGTATATAAGGCGGAGTCTTATTTGCGAAAGTGCCTTGATAGCATTATAAATCAAACGCATCGAAACTTAGAGATAATTTTAGTGAATGACGGATCACCAGATAATTCGGGCAAAATTTGTGATGAATATGCTTTACAAGACAAAAGGGTAATTGTTCTTCATAATAAAAATGAGGGCTCAAGTTGTGCCAGAAATGCTGGATTAGACATCGCGACAGGTAACTATATTTCTTTTGTGGACAGTGATGACTATATTGATGAATCTATGTTAGAGTTAATGCTTGATAAAATGACAGAATTCGCTTTAGATGTTGTCGAAATTAAACCAAAAAGCACTAACAACAAATCAATATCAAATAATCAATTTGAAATTCAGGATAAAATTTCTGCTTTTAAAAGAATTATTCAGACCACTGCTTTTTCAGTTTGGTGCCGGCTTTACAGAAAAGATTTAATTGAGGATATGCGTTTTATCCCAAAAATTATTCATCAAGACGTTTTTTATACCATTGATGTCCTAAATAGAATAAATAAGATTGGGTACTTAAATATGAAACTTTACAATTACAATACTAACAATGAAAGTATTATAAGAAGTAAATATTCAACTCAGAAAATTAAAATTGGCATACGAGCAACTAAATACATAATAAAAAACACACCTAAGAATTCATCTTTGACAAACACAATCAATAACTACGTTACCTATTATTATACAGATCACTTTTTTTTACTTTGTAGAAACACCAATGTCGATTCTAACTTAGAATATAGAAAAGAATTACGCTTGGCTATTAAATCATCACTCAATTTTAAAAATATAAATATAAGATCTATAATGGTAGTTGTTTTACCAATCTTTATTTTGGAAATTCTTTCAAAAAATTATTATAAATTAACTTCAAGATAATTTCAAATGTCAAGAGTTTCACTAACTATTAAGAACGCGTGGATTGCTTTTATTTTTCAATTAATTTATATAACCATACAGTTTTTTTCTAGAGATATCTTTTTAAATAAATTAGGGGATGAATTTATTGGCACTGTTGAAACTCTTAAAAGTATATTACAATTTTTAAATCTCTCTGAATTAGGTATTGGCACTGCTGTAGGATTTGCGCTTTACAAGCCAATTTATGAAAATAATCAAAGACTAATTAACGAAATAATAGGTTACTTAGGCTTTTTGTATAAAAAAATAGGCCTTTTTGTTCTCATAGCCGGTTTATTTTTATTATTATTTTTTCCGTATATTTTTGAGAATTCATCTATTAATTTCATTTTAATAATATTTTTATTTTTAGCATTACTTACATCAAATTTACTAAGTTATTTTTTTGCGTATTACATGTTTCTCCTGCAAGCTGACCAAAAAGGTTATATAAACATAACGATTAACCAATCCGTCTTTGTACTGAGGCTAAGTTTACAATGTTTAGTTCTTATTTATCTAGAAGATATAGTATTATGGATACTGTTAGAACTTTTAACCCCTCTATTATACGTTGTTATCTTACGAAAAAAGATAAAAAAAATTTATCCCTGGTTGAATTTTAAATTTAAGATAACTAAAGATGTTCGTCGAAATCATAGAGATTTATTAAAGAAAATAAAACAAATAAGCTTTCATAAACTTGGTACTTTTGTCAGCAACGGAACCGATAACATAATAATTTTTTCATTTGTTAATCCTTCAGCTGTGGCATTCGTAAGTAATTATCAAATGGTTATGAATAATATAAATTTACTTGTTAGCAAATTATTTGAAGGTACTAATGCGAGTGTAGGACATCTTGTCGCAGAAAATGATCCTAAAAACATGCAAAAGGTGTTTTGGGAATTTATGGCGTTGCGGTTCTTCTTTGCTGGATGCTCTATGGTTCTAATTTATATCAGTTTTGATGATTTAATTAGGTTTTGGCTTGGTGAAAAGTACTTGCTATCGCAGAAAATTTTAATTGCTTTAATCCTAATATTTTTTATTCTTCAGATTAGACAACCAATAGACAGCTTTAAACAAGCTTTTGGCTTATATGATGATGTATGGGCCCCAGTTATTCAGAGTATAATAAATTTGTTGTTCTCCATAATTTTCGTTATCAAATATGGTATCCTCGGAGTGTTTTTTGGCACTATCATAAGCCAATTTATTATAGTTATGTTATGGAGACCATATTATGTTTTTAAGTTTGGATTTAAAATAACGAACAGTATTTATTGGTATGGTCTTGGGTTCCATATTTTATATTTGTTAGCAACATTTGTCCTATACATAAATTTGATCAAATACATAGGTTTATCGGCAAACTTCAATCTTATTGGTCTATTTTTTAATGCAGTGAAGTCAGGCTTACTTTTTTTTATTCTATATTTTTCAATTTTAGTTACCTTTAGTAGAGGATTTAAAAATTTGACAAATCGTTTTTATCAAATTATAAAAAATAAATTCTTTTAATTTATGAAATACGCTATTGGTGTTATACTCATTTTATGCGCTTCGTATGCGGACATCTTTTTATTTAGAATAGGAATTGTGCCTGTGCAACCTTCGTCCTCTTTCATTCCTGTTTTTTTAATTTTTTGCGTTTTGAGATATTCAATTATAGATTATTTGGATATTTTCAAATCTCATACTTTCAAAATTTTAACTGCCATTTTATTTTTTTCAATTATGTATTCGGTTATCTCACCAGCTGAGATTTCAATAATTGTAAAAAAAATAACTCTTGACCTTATTACCCTTTTATTTTATGTTTTTGCCGTTCATTTTTTTAGAATTGAGGATAAATGGTTGGTTTTTTTTGTAATGTTACTCGCATTTCTGACTCTTGCCGGAAGTCTGTGGTATGATTTTTTTATTGGTCTCCCTAAACATAGTATTGAGTTTAAACAGATGGTCAGAAAAGGTGGTTTCGGAGAAAATCCAAATCAGGCCTCTTCAGGCATAAAATTCTTGGGCTTAGGTGTATTAGCATTTCTATATAAATACAAGACCAAAAGAATAATATTTATAGCAGTGATGGTTATTTCGGTCTTTTTAACCTTTTCGCGAAGTGGAATTATATCAATCATCCTAATATTAATTTTTGGAACAGCAAATGACTGGAACATTAATTTTAAAATAACACTTTCCGTTTTATTTAAAAGTTTTTTTAAAATGGCTTTTTTATTTACCGGTTTGTATTTATGTCTGCTTATTTTTGCTGGAGTAATAAAAGATAACTTTCCCGTTTTTTCTAAAGGAGCTGCAGGAGATCGTTTGGATCTCTTATTAGGTAAAAGCGAAGGTAGTGTCATTTCTGAAGATATAGGTTCAGGGGGAGGGAGAGGTGATCTTTTATTTATGTATATCAACGAATTTAAAAAGAACCCTTTAGGCTATGGAACGGGCTATACCTCTGATCAACGCTACGTGCCATTGAATACTCATAATTATTATTTGTTCTTAGCAGTAAATTATGGCGTCTTAGCCTTAATTCTTTATATGATTTACCTCTGGTATGGTTATCAGATTTCGTTACGAAAAGATCAATTTTACTATTTAATTTTTTTAATACTCATCGTATTTGAGGGCTTTGTATCGCATCAAATTTATTACGAAAGGGCAATGTTAATTAGTTTGGCATTTTTCGATAGCCTTATTTACACAAACAAAACTCATAACTTACCACAAGTTAATAATGATAAACTATTATGATACAATCTAGATTAGACTATTTAAAATATAAAGAACAAGACAGAAAGGCATTAGAATTATCAAAAAATAATATTACAAGTAAGATGAAAGAACTTTTGACCCCTAATGTCATCTGGAGTTTTCAAAAGCAGATGAGAAAACTAGAATACTATACTAATTGCAAAAATTTTGGGCTTTATAAATTTTATATTCTTTATCTAAAATTTAGGTACAAAAAAATATCTTTAAAACTTGGTTTTTCAATTCCAATTAATGTATTTGGTCCTGGTTTGTCAATCGTTCATTATGGGACCATAATTATTAATTACACATGCAAAATAGGGGCTAATTGTAGGTTACACGCATGTGTTAATATCGGAGCCTCTGGTGGTGAAAAACAGGGGCCACAACTTGGTGACAACGTCTATATAGCTCCTGGTGCAAAAATATATGGTAACATAACAATACCTAATAATACAGCAATAGGCGCTAATGCAGTTGTGAATAAATCCTTTGAACAAGAAAACACTATAATTGCAGGAATTCCAGCCAAAGTAATTGGTAAGGTGGATATAAGAAAAATTATAAAGCATGTATAATCAGGATCACAAGAGCATCAGAGATAGAGTTTCTGATATCTACAGAAATTACGATTTTGGGTATTATTTATTAAGACCTGTATATCTACTTTACGAATTTGGACTACGTTGTATTTCTGATAAATATATAATAAAATCGAGTTTTAAAAAGCACATGGGTTATGAGTTAGACTTAAAAAATCCAAAAACCCTTAATGAAAAAATTAATTGGCTTAAGCTTTACGATAGATCTAGCCTCCACACGCTAGTATCAGATAAATTCAAGGTTAGAGAGTATGTTAAAGAAAAAATAGGTAGTCAATATTTAATCCCATTACTATACCATACAAAAGATGCAAAAAATATAAGTCCTGAAAATTTACCAAATTCAAACTTTATTATAAAAACGAATCATGACAGTTCAGGTGGTGTAATTGTGAGAAATAAGTCGTCTATTGATTGGGTGAAAGTTCAAAAAAGATTTAGGCGTCTTTTAAAGGAAAACCATTTTTATAGCACAAGAGAATGGCAATATAAAAATATTGAGCCTAGGATCGTTGTTGAGGAATTACTTACTTATGAGGACGGAAGTATACCTGATGACTACAAACTGCATTGCTTTAATGGAAAATTTGCTTTCATGATGATTGATTTTGATCGTCATTCTGAAAGACGTACAAGAAATTTATACGATAAGGATTGGAATTTAATTCCATGCAATTGGGGAAGACCTTATGGGAAAAAACTAGAAAAACCAAAGGGCTTCGATAAAATGAAAAAACTTGCAGAAAAATTAGCTCAAGATTTTATATACGCAAGAGTTGATTTTTACTATGTTAGAGAAAAAATATATTTTGGTGAACTTACTTTTCATCATGCTTCAGGATTTCAAAAGTTTTATCAAGAGGAGTGCGATTTAAAATTTGGTAAACTACTTAATTTAAATATAGCGCATGCAAGATAAAATAAGAGTTTGCTTCATTCTTCCAACACTTTATGCTGGCGGTGCGGAGCGCGTTATATCTTTTGTGTCCCAAAATTTAGATAAGTCTAGGTTTGATGTTAACTTAATTGTAATAGGTTTTGAAAAAGACAGCAAATTTGAAGTTAAGGATATACCATTAATTTATTTAAATAAAAAAAGAGTCCTTAATTCAGTATTTGATATCATTAAAGTCATACATAAGCAAAAATCTCAGATTGTTGTTAGCTCTATATCTCACTTAAATATTATGATGGGTTTAATATCAATAATATTCCCAACTATTAAATTTATAGGAAGACATGCCACCATAACAAACATCGCAAAAAAATATAAGACAAAGAAAAGTCGATATCCTATTTCCTCCATCCTAAAATTTGATAAATTTGGTATAAAAAAACTAGATTTTATTATCTGTCAGTCAGCAGACATGAAGACTGATTTCTTGACAAATTTTAGTACCCAAGAGAACAAAGTTAAAATTATTCACAACCCTATTACACAGGTCGATTTAATCAAAGAGAAAAAAGTAAGCAATGACATTAAAAAATTTATAACTGTTGGTAGACTTAGTAAAATTAAAGGTCAACTAAGACTAATTGACATTCTTGCTAAACTAACTATACCATTTCATTTTACTATTATAGGAAATGGAACCTATAAAGAAATCATTTTAAAAAAAATCAAGGAGTTAAATCTGGAAAACAGAATAACTTGTATAGACCATACTGACAATGTTTTTAAATTTCTAATTGAACATGATTTATTTCTGCAAGGTTCATATTCTGAAGGTTTTCCAAATGCGCTATTGGAGAGCTGTTCAGTGGGTGTGCCAGTTATCGCTTTCAATGTACCAGGTGGCACAAAGGAAATTGTAAGTAACGGAGTAAATGGATATTTAGTAGAAAATGAAGATCAATTTTTAGAGAAATTACAAGAAAATAAAAATTGGAATCCAGCGGAAATCAGGGAATATGTCTACAAAAAATTCAACAAAGAAAAAATTATAGGAGAATATGAGCAATTGTTTCTCGATGTCTTGAAAAAGTAAATAAGTTTGGTGCATTATTCAAAACAAAATATTAGCATACTCAGTATATCGCTGGGAAGTGGTGGCGCTGAAAAGGTCATAAGTCTTTTGTCAAAGCGCTTAACATTAGACTATAATGTTACTTTAGTTCTGTTTTATAACCATATCCATTTTCCAGTACCAGACGAGGTTAAAATTGTGGCGCTATCAGATAAGGGTCCTGAAAGACCTTTTTATTTGAAATTTTTCGACTTGTTAAACTTTATTTTTAAATACCGCCGCTTTGTTAAAAAAGAACAAATAAAAATCTCAATTTCATTTCTAGCATTTCCTAACCTAATAAATGGAATGGTTTCAGCATTAAATAAAAATGTTAAAACCATTATTAGCGAACGTGGCTTTCCTTCAGATAACGTTACTAGTAAGCTGTCGCTTTACATCTCAAAGATCTTTTATCCTATATTTTACAATAAATGTGATAAATTGTTTTCAAATTCAATTCATATAAATGAGGATCTTAAAGAGAATTTCGGAATTAAAATACCAATGGAAGTCATTTACAATCCAATAGAAGTACCAAATAAAACGATAGTTCCTAAAGATTTAAAGACAGGGGAAAATTCATTAAAAATAATTACGGCTGGTACCTTAAATACCAGAAAAAACCAGATCATGATTATCAGAGCCTTAAATGAAATTAAAAATAAGGATTCATTACAGATCCTTGGAGCTGGTCATTTACAAGACTATTTATCAGAAGAAATTTCTAATTTAAAACTAGAAAATCAAGTGACACTTACTGGAAAAGTAAAAGATGTGAATGCGTATTTATTAAATAGCAATTGCTTCGTTTTATCGTCTTTCACCGAAGGTTTTCCAAATGCCTTATTAGAGGCAATGGCGATCGGACTTCCATGTATATCTACCAATTGTTTATCGGGTCCTTTAGAACTTTTAAATGAAAACGAAGCTATTTTTATAGAAAATGGTGAATTTTACATCGGAAAATACGGGTTATTAGTTAATAACGATGATCATATAGGCTTAAGCAAAGCCCTTGAATTCTATAGAACTAATAGCAACAACCGAGAAAAATTTAGTACGCTGAGTTTAGCTAGAGCAAAGGCCTATCAACTCGATACCATCTACGCCAAATTTAACCAATTTATAACCAATTAAAAGCGAATCAAGCTATGTGCGGAATAAATGGCATTATCGCCAAGACCAATCGAAATAAAAATGAGATCTCATCTGTTTTAAACAAAATGAATGATCTCATCATACATAGAGGACCGGACGACGATGGAGTTTTCGCCGAAGATAATGACAAATTTTCGATTGGCTTGGGCATGCGTCGACTCTCAATTATCGATTTATCCTCTGGAGAACAACCTATTTTTTCAGATGATAAACAAATTGTTATCGTGTTTAATGGTGAAATCTACAACTACAAAATACTTAAATCTAAACTTGAAGCTGAGGGCGTAACGTTTAATACCACAAGTGATACCGAAGTGATTCTTAAGGCCTATGAAAACTATGGAGTTGAATCCTTTCAGTGGTTAGATGGTATGTATGCCTTCAGTATCTATAATAAGAAAATTAATAAAATCTTTATTGCGCGTGACTTTTTTGGTGAGAAACCCCTCTATTATTTCAACACCGAAACCGAATTTGTTTGGGCTTCAGAATTAAAATCCATTATTAAAACAATTGATTTTACACCTGAAATTTCTAAAAAAGGGCTGAATTTATACTTCAGATTAACCTACATCCCTGCCCCACATACCATTTATGAAAACATCAAAAAATTAGAAGCCAACCATTATATTGAATATGATTTAGCAGTTCATTCAACCCGTATTCATAAAATAAATGAAGAAACTAAACCAAAAGTCGTTGATATTCCTTTTGATGAAGCCAGAGCAAAAACAAAAACTTTAGTTACCGAAAGTGTTGAAAGTAGATCTATTGCAGATGTTGGTTTGGGTACTTTCTTGTCTGGCGGTGTCGATTCTTCAATCGTGTCCTTAGTCTTATCGCAAATTAAGGACGAAAAAATAGACACCTTTTCCATTGGCTTCCGCAACTCCTCTGATGAATCTGAAAAAGCTAAAACAGTAGCGAATTTAATCAATAGCAACCATCACGAATTTAAGATTGGTGAAGATGATTTGAAAGATAATATTCACGAAATTTTACTGAATTTTGACGAGCCTTTTTCAGATACAGCAGCACTCCCCACCTACTTCGTGTCGAATAAAACGCGAGATTATGTAAAAGTTGCGCTAACGGGTGATGGTGGTGATGAAATTTTCGGCGGCTACAACAAATACTATGTAGGTAAAATGAACACAAGGTATACGAGCGTTGTTCCAAAACCCCTGCATAAACTTTTATTAAAATCATCCGCTTATCTATTGGCGACTAAGAATGATAACAGAGGAAAACGTTTCAAGATTAAAAAAATGCTAAAAGCTATTGATTATAATGGAGATTATTATTGGGATATCATTTCTTTGGCTAATACAGAACGTGAACTCTCAGAAATTTTATCTTCAAACTATTATGAACACGATTTATTTAGCGAATACAAAGAAATTCTTGGTAACAAGAAAATTGAAACCTTAACCGATTTTAGACATGTTGATAAAATATTAAGTCTTGAAGGCGGTATGTTGGCAAAAGTAGATAGAACAAGTATGCAGAACTCTTTAGAATGTAGAGCGCCATTTTTAAACAAAGCCTTATGGGATTTTACCAACACCTTGCCAGAAGAGTACCTAATGAAAGGATGGAATAAAAAACACATTCTAAAAGAAGCCTTTAAAGATGAGTTTCCGAGTCAGTTTTTAGAAATTAGCAAACAAGGGTTTGGCTCGCCTGTGGGCAATTGGCTTAAATCGAGCTTAAAAACGGAACTAGAAAGTTATATAGACCAATCGTTTTTAAAAGAACAGGGGATTTTCAATATTGAATTTATCACCACTTTAGTTCAAAATCATTTAAATAGTAAGCGTGATAATACCTTTAGAGTTTGGTCTTATTACTGTTTTCAAAAATGGTATACCTTTAACGTTT
>CAYMDB010000018.1:0-16962 GCA_964388865.1 uncultured Flavobacteriaceae bacterium | reverse complement strand
GTGTTTAATTTAATACTTGCAAAACCAGCTCCGTCTTGCCCACGGTTATGCTGTTTTTCCATCATTAAATACATTTTATTTACACCATAAAAAGCACTGCCGTACTTTTCTTTATAGTATTCTAAAGGTTTTAAAAGTCTAATGAGGGCTATACCGCACTCATGTTTAAGAGCATCACTCATTTGTTGTGTTGTAAACTATTACTAGTATTAATTTTGTTTTCTAAAAACAAGTTTAGAATAAAAAACGCGCTCAAATTTTTGAGCGCGCTGTTTTACGTTAATTGTATGTCAAATTGCGTTAGACTTTTAAATTGATCTAAACGTTTATAAATTTCATCGTGTGTTAAATTTCGCATGCGCTCGGTCCCAAACTTTTCTACACAAAAAGAAGCAAGCGTTGAACCATAGATTACAGCTGTTTTCATGTTTTCAAAAGAAAAATCTCTGGTTTTTGCCAAATAACCAGCAAAACCACCAGCAAAAGTATCGCCTGCACCAGTAGGGTCAAAGACCTCTTCTAAAGGTAAAGCAGGTGCAAAGAACACATCATCCTTGTAAAATAACAAGGCTCCGTGTTCACCTTTTTTAATGACCACGTACTTTGGGCCCATTGCATGAATTTTTCGAGCTGCAACCACCAAGGAATACTCCCCAGTTAATTGTCTAGCTTCTTCATCATTTATAGTAAGTACATCGATATGCTTAATCACATCGTGTAATTCGGTTAGCGCGCAATCCATCCAAAAATTCATGGTATCTAAAATCACCAATTTCGGTTTTTTAGTCATTTGGTTTAAAACACTCATTTGTGTTGAAGGATGCAAGTTTCCTAACATCACTACTTCAGCATCAGTGTAATTATTTGGCACTATTGGTTCAAAATTTGCTAATACATTTAACTCTGTAGCTAAAGTATCGCGAGAATTCATATCGTTATGGTATTTTCCACTCCAAAAGAAGGTTTTACCATCTTTTACCATTTCAATACCAGAAACATCAATATTTTTAGTAGACATTAAGTCTAAATACTCTTGTGGAAAATCACCACCCACAACAGATACTACCGCAGCATCTACATTAAAGTTTGAGGCTGCTAAACCAATGAAAGTACCTGCTCCACCAAGGATTTTGTCAGTTTTACCAAAAGGGGTTTCAATAGCGTCAAAAGCCACGGTGCCAACAATCACTAATTTACTCATTACTTAAGTTTAAATTAAGTTGCAAATTTACGTAAAATATATTCCTTGTGAAACAGTAACATTGCCCTTATAATTGCGTTTGATTCACGCTTGTTTTCGTAAATTATTAGTTTAGTCAATGCAGATCATTTGAAATGAAAACAAATAAAAAATAAAAAGAAGTTGATTTAGACGAAAACGTCATTACAATTCTTAAAGAAAAAGCAAAGCAACAAGGTCATAATTTAAAGAATTATATGGAATTTGTGCTTCAAGAAAATGCCATTGCTTTTGAGCCTTCCGAGGAGTACAAGACCATGATGGATAAGATGATTGACAACCATCATAATGGAAAAACGAATTACACGTCTTGGGAAACGATTAAAAAGGAAAGGCTTGAATAATGGTATTTATGATTCATTTTAGTGATGAAGCACGTTTAGACTTATATGATTTTAGAGATTATTATTCTAAAATTTCAATTGAATCACTTATAAAATTTGACCAATCTTTCACCAATGCGGTTGCTAGGTTAGAATCAAATACTGAGAACTTTCAAAAACGATACAGAGACATCAGGCTTATTATTATGAATGTATTTCCTTACAGTATTCATCACATTCAAGAAAACCAAACGGTATATATTCAAAGAGTTTTGCATCAAAAACAAATTTATGAATAGCGTTACTTCCGCCCAAAATCAGCAGGGATCTCTCCCCAAGCCTTGGTTTCCCATTTTACAATAGTTGTAGCATAGGGATTGGTTTTTAACCACTGCTCAGCACGATCCACCAAATCGTAAACAGGTTTATTTTTTTCATTTCGCGGAAGCTTTGAGTTACATTTTTTTTTGCGCACCCAACTCATAGCAGTTCTAGAATCTGTGTAAATAATTCTGTGGCTGTTATGTTGTTTTAAAAAGGCCAAACCATGCACAATGGCCAAGAATTCACCAATATTATTAGTGCCTTCTTCAAAAGGACCTTGTCTAAACAATTGCTTCTTTGTTTTGGTATCCACACCTCTGTATTCCATTTTTCCGGGATTGCCGCTTGAGGCCGCATCGACGGCAATAGAATTATAGTTGGGGTCACCAATTTTTTTTAGTTGTGTTTCAGAAAGTCCACTTTTAAATGATTTGTTTTTTCCAACATATTCGAAGTAGTTACCTTTTAATGCTTTTTTTGCCTCTTCAAGAGTAGCGAAAGATTTATATTGAGCTCCTTGAAAATCGTTGATTTGTGCCTTGCAGTCGTCCCAAGATTCATAGACTCCAGAGAGATGTCCTTTCCAAACCGTGTAATATTTTTTACTTTTTTTTGACATTAATTGAGCAAATCTTCACTAATTCTGTTTAGAATTTAGGCTTTGTTCTTTAAGAACTTTTTCAACAATTTCAGGAAAATGCTGCATTTCTAACACGTGAATTTTTCCGGCCACATCTTGGGCAGAATCTGAGGGTGAAATTTTACATTTAGCCTGAAATATAATAGCTCCTTCATCATAATTCTCGTTGACATAATGAATAGTAATGCCAGTTTCTGTTTCTTCATTTTCAATGACAGCATTGTGCACATGCATGCCATACATTCCTTTTCCACCGTACTTGGGTAGTAGGGCAGGGTGAATATTAATGACTTTGTTGGGAAATTCATTGAGTATAAAATCTGGAAATTTCCACAGAAAACCAGCCAAGATTATAAGATCTGGCTGAGAGGCTTTAAGGATGTTTAAAACATCTTTAGTATTTGAAAATGCTACGCGATTAAACGATAAGGCGCTAACCTTTAAATGTTTGCACCGCTCTAGAACTTTAGCTTGGGGGTTGTTTGTCAGTACCTGAGTAACGGATATGTCATCACTGTTGTGAAAAAATGTAATTAAATTTTCAGCATTAGATCCGCTGCCAGAAGCAAAAATAACGAGACGTTTCATCGATAGATTTCTGTTAAAATTAAAGCTTAGACACTGATCTATATATAAATCTCAGCGTTCGATAAAGCCTGTATGTCAGTACATTTTAGTGTAGATATTACAAGCTTAACAAGCTGAACAAAATAAAGAATAATAAATAACAATTAGTGCAAAATGAGAATACTTCTATTGATTTTAAATAAATAAAAGCACATTTTGTTGGTAAAAGTGATTTTTAAAATAAAGTTTTTTATTTTTGCGGTCTAATAAAACTTAAAAATAAAATATTATGTCAGACATTGCACCAAGAGTAAAGGCGATTATCGTAGATAAATTAGGTGTTGATGAAAACGAGGTTGTAACTGAAGCTAGCTTCACAAACGATTTAGGAGCAGATTCATTAGATACTGTTGAATTAATTATGGAATTTGAAAAAGAATTTGATATTCAAATCCCAGATGATCAGGCTGAAAACATAGCAACAGTTGGTCAAGCTATTTCTTATATAGAAGAAGCCAAATAATAGTATTTTATGGAGTTAAAGCGAGTTGTTATAACAGGTATAGGCGCACTTACACCAATAGGAAATACCAAAGATGAGTATTGGAATGCCCTTATAAGTGGAAAAAGCGGTGCGGCACCTGTAACGCATTTTGATGCTACAAAATTCAAGACGCAATTCGCTTGTGAAATAAAAAACTTTAAGGTTACTGACTTTATCGACAGAAAGTTAGCCAATCGAATGGATAAGTTTTCGCAGTATGCAATGGTGGCTTCAGATGAAGCTATTGCGGACTCAAAACTTGATCTAGATCAGCTTAATAAGTATAGGGTAGGTGTTATATGGGGAGCTGGCATTGGTGGCTTAGAAACATTTCAGGAAGAGGTGTTGAACTTTGCTGCGGGTGATGGTACTCCAAGATTCAATCCGTTTTTTATCCCTAAAATGATTGCAGATATTGCTCCAGGTAATATCTCCATAAAGTATGGGTTCATGGGACCTAATTACACAACGGTATCTGCCTGCGCGTCTTCTGCGAACTCTATGATTGATGCTCTAAATACTATTCGTTTAGGTCATTGTGATGTAATTATCACGGGAGGAAGTGAAGCGGCGGTTACTATTGCCGGTATGGGAGGTTTTAACGCCATGCATGCCATGAGCACGCGTAATGATAGTCCGGAAACAGCCTCAAGACCTTTTGATGCTAATCGTGATGGTTTTGTCTTAGGTGAAGGTGCCGGATCTATTGTTTTAGAAGAATACGAGCACGCTAAGGCAAGAGGAGCTAAAATCTATGCAGAAGTTTTAGGAGGAGGCTTATCGTCAGATGCTTATCATATGACGGCACCACATCCAGATGGTATCGGAGTTGTAGCTGTTATGAAAAACTGTTTAGAGAATGCAGGTTTAAAGCCAGAAGATGTAGATCATATTAACACGCATGGCACATCCACACCTTTGGGTGATGTGGCCGAGTTAAAAGCGATAACAGAGGTATTTGGAAGTCATGCAAAAAATATAAATATTAATTCTACAAAATCTATGACCGGGCATTTGTTAGGTGCCGCCGGTGCTATTGAATCTATTGCTTCGGTTTTAGCAATTGAGCATGGCATCATACCACCGACAATTAACCATGAAACTGCGGATGAAAAGATAGATCCAGAATTAAATTTAACCCTCAATAAAGCTCAGAAACGAGATATCAAAGTGGCAATGAGTAATACCTTCGGATTTGGCGGCCATAACGCCTGTGTATTATTTAAAAAATTAGATTAAATACCGAATGAAATTCATTCGTAACATATTAAATTCCCGTTCTGATAAAGACGGGAATTTTTTTTTACAACTGAGAACGATTCTTGGATTTAAACCCAACTCTAAGTCATTATACATAAAGGCCTTTACGCACCGTTCCATGAATATTAAGGATGAAAAAGGTAATGCTATAAACTATGAACGCTTAGAATTTGTGGGAGACGCTATGCTCGGTGCTGTCGTTGCCGCCTACCTCTTTGATCAAGTTCCACATGGCGATGAAGGGTATCTTACTAAAATGCGCTCTAAAGTAGTTAGTAGAGAGCACTTAAATGAATTGGGTAAAAACTTAGGACTTGTTGATTTGTTGCAAAGTAGAATCCCAATAGCTAATTTTGGCAGCAATATTCACGGCAATCTTTTTGAAGCTTTAGTAGGTGCAATATATTTAGATAAAGGGTACACAATTTGTGAAAAGTTCATTTATACACGTATAATTAATCCCCATGTTGATATTGAAACTCTTGAGGGTAAAGTAATAAGCTATAAGAGTTTGCTTATTGAATGGTGTCAGAAGGAAAAACACACATTTGATTATAACGTGTATGAGGATACAGGGAAAAATGAACTCACTCACTTTTCTGTCAAATTAAGTGTGAATGACAAAGTAGTGGCCAAAGCACGAGCGACATCCAAGAAAAAAGCTGAGGAAAAAGCCTCCAAACGAGCATTTTTTGCATTTCAAAAGCAAATGACCAACACGAGATAGAAACGACTCCTATAGACCGTCTAAGCACAACAGTCTACAACGTTTTCGTGGTTTTTAAAGGCTAAGATTAACCAATTCATAATAAAACTAAGCGTTTATTATGCTATATTTACAGCTTAAAGTTATAATTATATGGCTTTACACAAGCTTTTAGTGCACGATTTTTACGAAGAACCCTACAAACTCATCGCTGTTCATTGTAGATTAGAAGACTATCGTTTAGCCTACTTACTCAATAAAAATTTGGGTATAAATTTAAAACGTCAACCCGAAGATTTAGATTTTAAGTATTTAAAAGCCTCGTACAGTATGTTTGAGTGGGACAATGAAGCGCAGTATGTGACGTGGAATCTAATTTCTAACGTTTGTAAAAAAGAGGAAGACAGTTTATACAGCAGCGGAACTTTATTTGACACAAACCAAAAAGTCCTAAAAACGTTTCATTTAATTTCTGAATACAAGAACGTCGATTATTTTGTAAAGATTTCTAATGAAATTCAGAATATAAACGAAAATCGTATCTTAAGTAAATTGCAAGCTATTCCACAGATTATTACTAGTTATACGATAAACCCGTTAAAAATAAAAAATAAAGATCATTTAATTTTTTAAGTAGATGCCAAACAAGAAAACAAAAATAGTCGCCACCTTAGGCCCAGCAACAAGTACAAAAGAAGTTTTAAAGGCCATGCTCGATGAAGGAGCTAATGTTTTTAGAATTAATTTTTCTCATGCCGATTATAAAGACGTCGAAGAGCGTATTAAAATGATAAGGGAGCTCAATGAAGAATACGGCTACAACGCTTCCATTTTAGGTGACCTGCAAGGTCCTAAGTTGCGTGTAGGAGTTATGAAGGGAGAGGTAATTGTAAACGAAGGTGATGAAATTATTTTTGCTACCGGAAAGCGTTTTGAAGGTACCAAAGAGCGCGTGTATATGACTTACGCAAATTTTTCACAAGATGCTAAGCCCGGCGAGCGTATTTTATTAGACGACGGGAAACTGATTTTTGAAGTGGTTTCAACAGACAAAAAAACCGAAGTAAAAGCAAGAGTGATTCAAGGAGGTCCTTTAAAATCGAAGAAAGGGGTGAACTTACCTAATACTAATATTTCTCAACCAGCGCTTACAGAAAAGGATATTGAGGATGCTATTTTTGCAATTGGTCAAAAAGTAGATTGGATGGCTTTATCTTTTGTGCGTCATGCTGAGGATTTAATGCAGTTAGAAGCACTTATTAAGGAACATAGTGATCACAAAATTCCTATTATTGCTAAAATAGAAAAGCCTGAAGCAGTTGAGAATATCGATAAAATTGTGGCTTACTGCGACGGATTGATGGTAGCACGTGGTGATTTAGGTGTAGAAATACCAGCTGAGGAAGTGCCATTAATTCAAAAACAGTTGGTCTTAAGAGCAAAACGTGCTAGAATACCGGTAATTATTGCAACACAAATGATGGAAACCATGATTACGAGTTTAACTCCTACTCGTGCTGAGGTTAATGATGTTGCCAATTCTGTTATGGATGGTGCTGACGCTGTTATGCTTTCAGGTGAAACTTCGGTAGGGCAATATCCGGTTCAGGTAATTCGCCAAATGGCAAATATTATTCGTAGTGTAGAAGATTCACCGCTCATTAAGGTTCCACAATCTCCCCCGCACATTCGCACCAAACGCTATATCACAAAAGCTATCTGTTTTCACGCAGCCAATATGGCTAATGAAATCAATGCTAAGGCGATTTCTACACTGACAAATAGTGGATATACAGCATTTCAAATTTCGGCATGGAGACCATCTGCTCATATTTTAGTCTTTACATCTAATAAACGTATTTTAACTCAACTGAGCTTGCTATGGGGTGTTAAAGCTTTTTATTACGATAAGTTTGTCAGTACAGACGAAACTATCGAAGATGTCAATGCCATTGCCTGTAAGATGGGTTACCTAGAGGTAGGGGATATGCTAATTAGCTTAGCTGCAATGCCAATACAGGATAAAGGTATGGTAAATACCTTACGTGTAACTGAGATAGATAGTTGTAGCTTTTGAGAAAATAAAACATCTTAAAATGCAAATTTTAATTGAACGCTAACCGATTTTTCTTCAGGTTTGAAGATTTTTTTTGTGTCTGTATTTAAATTAGACATTGAAATTCCTAATAGCCTAACGGAGTTGTTCAGTTTTTCTTGGTATAGCAAATCTTTAGAAATCTCAAGAATTAGAGACTTGTCAGACACAAAATAGGTGAGTGTTTTACTTCGGGTTTGTAAGCTGAAGTCACTATACTTTATTTTAAGAGTTAGGGTTTTTCCTGAAATTTTACTTTTATGTAAGCGTTTTGAAACTTCTTCAGCGATCTGCTCTAGTTTTTCTAGCATAAAAATTTCGGAAGATAGATTTTCACTGAAGGTTCGTTCAGCTGCTAATGATTTACGGATGCGATTTGGTTTTACGGCACTGTGATGAATACCGCGAACCACATCGTAGTAGTAACGTCCCGATTTACCAAAGTTGGTTTCTAAATAATCGAGCGACTTCAGTTTTAAATCTTGTCCTGTAAAAATGCCTTTTTGATACATTTTTTCTGCGGTAACCTTACCTACTCCATAAAATTTTCTGATATCTAAAGTTTCTAAAAAGGGGATAACATCTTCAGGATTTACGGTTTTTTGTCCATTAGGCTTGTTGTAATCGCTTGCAATTTTGGCGATAAACTTGTTTATTGAAATGCCGGCTGATGCCGTAAGACCCACTTCATTATAAATACGCTGTCGGATCTCTTCGGCTATTAAAGTGGCGCTAGGAAGACCTTTTTTGTTATCTGTGACATCTAAATAGGCTTCGTCTAATGATAGGGGCTCCACCAAATCGGTATAATCAAAAAAAATAAATCGTATTCGATTAGAAATTTCCCTGTAGCGCTCAAAATCAGTCTTTACAAAAATCAGTTCTGGACAAAGTTTTATGGCTAAACGACCAGACATGGCACTCTTCACCCCAAATTTACGGGCTTCGTAACTTGCAGCACTAACAACTCCGCGTGTACCACCTCCACCGACGGCAATAGGTTTGCCTTTAAGTTCAGGATAATCCATTTGTGCTACGGAGGCGTAAAAGGCATCCATATCTACATGAATAATTTTTCTTATAGGTAAATCGTTAGGCATAGTGTAAATTTATGAATTCCTTCGACAAGAGAAATGGATATAGGTCACATATAAATAAATTATAAATAGTGCTGTTTTTAAATTAAATACAAATGATAGAGATAGAGCGAAAATTTTTAGTAAAATCTGAGCGTTTTAAAACTGAGGCGTTTAATAAATATGCCATAAAACAAGGATTTTTAAATAGCCACAAGGAGCGAACTGTGCGTGTAAGGTTAATAAAAGACAAGGGCTATTTAACCGTAAAAGGGCTATCTACAGCAGATGGTCGGTCGCGATTTGAGTGGGAAACAGAATTGATCAAGTCAGAAGCGGAAGCCCTTTTAAAGCTCTGTGAAAAGGGAATCATAGATAAGATACGCTACGAGGTGAAATGTGGGAAACACACATTTGAAGTGGATGAATTTTTTAATTTAAATGAAGGTTTAATCATAGCTGAGGTTGAACTTAATTCTGAGGATGAAATTTTTCAGAAACCGGATTGGCTGGGAAAAGAAGTGACCGGGGATCTAAAATATTACAATTCTAATCTAAGTAAAGAACCGTTTAAAACTTGGAACACATAAAACATAAACTAATGCTTTGTTTGCTTTTTTGTGGTATTCTAGCGTGCGATAACACATCCAAGGATAGCTCAACATCTGAAATTTCGAAATCAACTGAATCTAAGGATTCATTAGTTGGAGCTAAAAACGTTGACACATCTAAAGCGGCCTTGAAACAAAAATTAGAGCGAGAGGGCTATGAAACCTTTTATTATATAAATGAAAAAACCCAAGATACTACAGTGATGAAACAGTATTATATGGCCTTTTTAAAACGTGGCCCAATTAGGAGTCAGAATGAAGAAGAGGCGGCCAGACTTCAAAAGGAACATTTAGCGCATTTAGAAAAAATGTATAAATTAGGGTATGCCGATGTTTCTGGACCTTTTGGTGATGTCCGCGACCTAAGAGGACTTACGATCTATGGTGTACCAACAATGGAGATGGCTGATAGTTTGGCAAACGCAGATCCCTTGGTTAAATCTGGTGGCTTGGTTATAGAAATTAGACCTTGGTGGGCAGGCTACGGCCTTATTTTGAGATAAGAACAAAAAAAAGCCCTGATAATTTCAGAGCTTTCTTTAAATAGTAATATTATTTAACTAGCGTGTTTAATCAACACTAGCTTGATCTTGTGTATTTACAATCTTAAATTCTGAACGTCTGTTCTCTGCATGCTGGTCTCTAGTACAACCTGAAGAGCAATCAATTTTAGGTTCAGACTCGCCCTTACCCATACCGGATATACGTGCTTCGTCGATACCTTGAGAAATTACATACTGAACTGTTGTTTTAGCTCTACGGTCAGAGAGCTGGGCGTTGTAAGTTTTAGACCCTCTGCTGTCTGTATGAGAGGTCGCTTCAATTACAATTTCAGGATATTTTTTCATAATCTGAACTAATTTGTCTAATTCAAAAGCCGCTTTGGCGGTGATATTAGATTTATCGAATTCAAAGAATATAGGATTTAATTCAACTTTATCAGCTACAATAAGCTTTTCAATAGGATCTAAAGCAATTTGAATTGTATTTTCCTCTTCACTAGAACCTTTTACAGGTTTTTTTTTACTGTTGAAACCATCCATTACCACTTCTAATTCGGTATCCTCTTCACATTCAACCATAAATTCAACGATCCCTTCATTATTCGTAGTTTTTGAAACTACTTTATTGCCCTCTGCATCAACTAAAGTAACCGAAGCACCATTGATTGGTAAGCGTGTTTTGTCGTCTAAAACGGTGGCGACCATTAAAACATCACACAATGGTTGTAATTTTTTAATCATGTAAATATCGTCACTACCTTGTCCGCCTTCTCTATTTGAAGATACAAAACCTTCGCCAGTTTCTTCGTCTATAGAAAAAGCAAAGTCATCAGCATTACTGTTAATTGGGATACCTGCGTTTCGTATTGGCGCCATTTTACCGTCGATTTCTCTGGTGTAAAACACATCAAGTCCGCCTAGACCTAAATGACCATTAGAAGAAAAATAGAGCGTTCTATTGCTACTTACGTAAGGAAACATTTCCTGACCCTCTGTATTTACAACTTGACCTAAGTTTTCAGGTTCACCCAATGTTCCATCGTCATTTAAAGGCGCTTTATAGATATCAAAGTCACCATAGCCGCCTGGCATATTCGACGAGAAATAAAGCGTTTTACCATCAGGGCTTATCGCTGGATTTTTTACGGTGTAATTTTCACTGTTAATAGCTAAACTTTCTACAGTGTCCCAGTCAGAGCCCAATTTTGTGGCTTTAAAAAGATAAAGTTGACTGTAGCGTGTTTTGGTTACTGAGTCTTTTTCGAAGTCTTTTTCAAAATAACTTTCTCTCGAAAAATACATGGTTTTTCCGTCTGGTGTAAACGACACTAAGCCTTCATGATAGCGTGTATTAATTTTATCGTTTGCTAATTCAGCATTCTGATAAGTGCCATCCGTATTTTTACTAATCGTGTAGATATCTAAGAAAGGTTGCTCATTCCAACCATAGGTTTTGCGGGAATTGTTTCGGCTTGAAGCAACATAGAGTTTACCCTCGTTTAGGGTTCCCCCAAAATCAGATTGTTCAGAGTTGAAAGGCGCATTCTGTACATTAAACTTCTTACCTTGTTCTAAAATTTTAGGAAGGTAATCGGGGTTTTTGCTAAATGCTATTGCTCTTTGGTCTGCTGGGCGCATGGAGGCAAATTTTTCCATTTGCTTATTAGATTCAGCGTATTTACCGTTAGCTTTAAGCATTTCAGAGTACTTGTAAAGTAGTTCTGGTTGCTCAATGGTCTCTAAAGTTTTTGCATACCAACGTTCAGCTTCAAGTGTGTTGAATATATTGTAATAGCTCTCAGCTAGTTGTGCATAGACATAGGCATCACCCTTATTGTTTTCAATAAGTTGGTTATAGGCCTCGGCAGCTTTCACAAATTCTAATCTAGAAAAATGTTTATCTGCCTTCTTGGTGTCATTATTTTGAGCAGTTAAGCAAAAACTACTCATCAACGTAATAAATAATAATGTTTTTAAGTTTTTCATAATTGTTGGGCTTAACTGATTAAAAGTATCTTGGTGAACGAGAAATGCGTTTAGAGAAATTAAGGTCAAATAGCAGCATTATCTCGTGCGATCCTGGGGCGTATGCTCTAATATCTGAGGTCACAGAATCGTAAGCGTAACCAATTCTAAACGAAGGGGACACCGCAAAATTAATTAATCCCGAAACGGAATCGTCTAATCTGTAAGACGCCCCAATTTCAAATTTTTTGTAAAAACGCGCATTGACGTTAATATCAAAAGAGGTTGGGGCGTCAAATGCCGATTTAAGTAAAAACGACGGTTTAAGTTCCGTGTTTTTAGATAAATCAAATACATAACCACCAGTTAAGAAGTAGTGTTGCGTATCTGACCCTATTTTATTGCCATTATCGTCTAAATGCACAGAAGATAAGAAATTTGGGACCGATAAGGATAAGTAATACTTTTCAGTGTAATAAAAGAAACCGGCGCCAATGTTGGGTGTTGTTTTTGTGATACCCATACCAAAAAACGGATCATTTGGGTCAATTACATCAACATTTGAGTTTGCTAAGTTAATATCGTGAAACGTCGCTCCTGCTTTTATACCAAATGCTAAGCGATGTTCCCCTCCTAATTGCAAAGTGTATGAAATATCAGCGTAAAGATTGGTTTCTTTCACAGGTCCTATCTGATCGGTAATAGCAGAAAGCCCTAGTCCTAGATTATTGCCTATGGGTGAGTGACCAAAAAACGTTCCTGTTTCTGGGGCGCCTTCGATACCAGCCCATTGTTTTCTGTACAATAATCCAAACGATAGATTTTCTCGTGAACCTGCGTAGGCTGGATTAATAATATTCATATTATACATGTACTGTGTGTACTGAGGATCTTGCTGTCCGTGCATTTGAAATGCTAAAAGCAAAACCGCTATAATAGAGAGTTTTTTCATATTATAATTTAAGTTGATTCAGTTAGTCAATTATCTGTTAATGTATATCCAAGCACTGCGCTTTTTGGTACCGCCTTCATATTCCATAGTGTAAAAATAAGTACCTACAGGAAGTTCTTTGCCATCATTGGTTTGGCCTTCCCACTCATTTACGTAATTATTTTTAGAATAAACTAGTGTACCGTATCTGTTAAAAATTTGAAGTTTGGTTACCTTATAGCTACTTAAATCGAAGGAATCATTAAGACCTGGAGATACACCTGGTGAAATTCCTTCTGGGATAACGCATTTTGGTAACTCTTTAACAAACTGTGTAACCGTATTTACGCAACCTGTAGCGTTAAAAGTAATTTCAGCTGTATACTCTCCTTCTACTAAAACATTGTCGAAGGTTAAACCGTTTCCACCGGCGATAGGACTCTCATTTAAGAACCAATTAACAGATACTTCTGAGGCGTCAAAGTTTGATGGAGTAATTTCTATTTGAATAGGTGATGTTGCATTAGGGCATACTTCGTAAGCAACCTCAGGATCAAACGTAGCCAAAGGCACAATATTAACAACTAAGTTAAATGATGTGGTGTTATAACAGCCTGTTAAGGTGTTTTCTGCTCGTGCGTAGATCGTTTCCCCTCCACTTGAATATGGATTGGCTAAAGCCCCTGTCCCTATTTCGGCATCTGCCTGAGTGTTGTGATACGTAATTGCAACTGTGGCGTCAGCATTAATTTCAGGATTTATTGATAATAAATCAAAGTTAGTAATTCCGTCTACATTACCATCAATATCGTCACAGACTATAAAGTCGGCTGGCTGATTAACGGCTGGTGTTTCATTGACCGTAAGTTCTACATTAGCTAATTGTCTACATCCTAAGAAGTTGTTATTGGCAGCATTAATATCCTCTACTCTCATAATTAAGGTTTCTCCTGAAGATGCATATGGTGTACTTACTGGGTTTATCGCTTGGTTAGCATCAGCGCTATTTGTATAATAACTAACCATAAAGACCTCACTTAAACCGAGAGATGCGGATAGGCCGTCTAAATCAAAGTCGGCAGACCCGTCAAGATTTAAGCCGTCGCAAGCTTCAATAGTTTGTAAGCCTATGGTACCCGCATCCTCGTATAAATTAATGATTACGATTGGTGAAAATGCTTCAGATCCACATTGATTATCAAAAGCTTGTACCTGATAGTTGTTGGCTCCTAACCCAAAACCTCCAAGAGGTACCGACAATGTACTCGATGTTTCATTAGGTATTACAAAACCGTCCTCATACCAAACAAATTCATCAGCAAACGGTGAGTCTGTTTCAATAGTTACAGATTCAAAACCACAAACACTCGCTTCTACTGGTGTGGCTGGGTCGCCGTCTGTATCTACAAATACCATTTCATTACTTGTGATTTCTGCAGAGATTTCTGCTTCAATAGTACCGTTATCAGTACCGCCAGCATTGGTTTGTTCAATGGTTATAGTTCCCGGGTTACCGTTAAAGTTCGTTACTAATAACATGTAGATTTCACCAGCTAGTGCATTGTCAATACTTAAGTTTTCTACTGATGCAGCTGAATAACTACAGTCTATAATATTCCCAAAGGGATAAAAGCCAGTATCTGGGTTGTTAGAAAAAGGACAAGATGGACAATCCTCATATGCAATATTAATACAGGCATCTTCCACAGATGTAAAAGGTCCCCAGATTACAAAATCTACATCTAAGCCATTCCCATTATCGTCTTGTTGGTTAATTTGAATTTCTATAGGGCCAGATTCGCCAATTTGAATGATATTCCATGTTGGATTTGGTGCTGAACCTAGACAAGCAATATCATTAGGATCAGGAATACCTATAATATTCGGTGTTGTTAAGGCGCCTCCTTCCGAACAAAAATTCTCTGCATTATCGCAGATAATATTGGTAGGGGCGTTTCTAATACATAAATCAAATGAAGAAGTTTCTGCGGTGTTACCGCCACTAAAAACTCTAACATAATAAGTGTTACCAACAACGAGCTGCGGAGTGACACTTGCAGTATCATTTGAACACGAAATCTCAGTTAACCCATTGCAATCACCCTCATAGAGAGCATGGTCAAGGTTAAAGGTACCACCTGTAATATTTAGTAAAGAAATGATTTGAACTTCAGACTCTGCAACAAATTGAAACCAAACATCATCGTTAGGTGTTCCTCCACACGACGCACCTGGATTTCCAGATGGGGTTGCGGCTAGAATAGTACCTGGGGTAAGCGCATCGCAAGTCGAATCTACATTTACAGCAGCAGTTGTGGCATTAGAGCAGTTATCATTGGCAGGTGGACAAGCCAATACTTGAATCGTAGTACTATTAATCGCACAATTTACGTCTTGGTCATTGCTTACACTGACAACAACGTCGGTTAAAAATGGGAAAGGTCCAATTTGATAAACTCCAGTTTGCGTTACAGGGGTTGTATCGGCATTAAAACTATTAGAGATGGTTAATGAACTAGCATCCCCCAAACTTATAACATCTACATCGATAAGAAACTGATCTCCATTGGCACAATCATCTATAACAGCATAAGTAGCTTGTGGGTTGATACAAGTGGCACAAGAAACGGTATAATTGATACCACCTGATAAACTTGAAGAACCTGAGCTACAGCTTACAGAACTATCTGAGTTAATAAACCAAGATATCGTATCGCCGGTAGACTGAAAGGACAGACCAGAAATATCACCAAGATTACCATAGTTTTGATCGGCTGTTGCAAAACCTACAAACGGTGTTCCGTCAGAATCAATAACCACCAGCTCGTCAAAATTGTTCTCAACAAAACCAGAGTTAAAGGTTAAATTTAAAGGAGTGCCGTTGTTGCTTGTAAATGTAAAAATAAAAGGATTATTGGCACCTCCATTCTCGTAACAGTAATCTTGAGTTAGGGGGCCGTCAGTAGCACAATCTAAGGTGAATGATGACTGTGGTGTAGTTGTGAACGAAAATGGTCCAATAAAGTTTGATATTTCCGAGGTACAAACTGCCTGAACATAAAAGTCGTAAGGTGTATTTTGCGTTAAACCTGTTATGTTATAAGGGTTTGTGGTAGCACCATTAATAAAAGTTCCAGATCCTTGGATAAAACCAGCAGGACCGTATTCTATATTCCATACAGATGATGTTCCATTTTCTGTCCAAATTAAATCTGCCGTACTTTCGGTCACATTAATAGCATCTAAATTACTTGGGAAAGGACAGGTTGGTCCAGCCTCAATACATACGTCTGCTGTACCAGATTGTGTATCTCTCCAAATGAGTGCTACATAAGTATCGCCTGGTGTTAAACCACCAATAATACCAGAATTACTACCGGCATCAAAGCTATTATTTGCGCAATCAGATACAGGAGTACCCCCGCAAGAATCATAGACTTCTAACCCGATGTTATCCGCACCTCCGTCAAAGTAAATAACCACGGAACCAACGGCTGGTGCCGTGAAGCTTATAAAATATCCAAAATTACCAAAAGCATCACAAGAAGGATTTTCGTTGTTAGCAGCGACATCCGCACCATTGGCAAAATTAAATGTAATAGGCGAAGCACTGCTACAATCGGCTTCAACGGTCATAGAAAAAGCATTAGCGCAAGTTTCACCAGGAGTTGCAGTGACAAAGTTTGATGGACCTGTAAGTGTTGCCGATGACGACGTGCAGTTGCTTTGTACATAAAAATCATATGGAGTTCCTGCGGTAAGTCCAGATATTAAATAGGATGTTGTTGTTAAACCTGTAATAGCATTACCTGTTCCTGGGGCAAAACCAGCTGGTCCCCACTCTAAATCGTAAGTATCTGCGCTTCCTAAATCTTGCCAAGTTAATTCGGCTTCAGTTTCTAATATATTGATTGCCGTTAATGAAGACGCTGGTATACAGTCTGGCGCTGCGGTTACATTTATTGTGAAATCTGCAGTGACACCAAATGAATCGTTAAAACATGGATTAGGTGAGCTCTGACCGAAATCAGCAGACCCCATTCTCATATTGTAAGTACCTAATGGGGCATTGGGCATTATAAATGACGCGTCAAATGTTGTTGGGTTTACGTTTGTAGTTTCACCTTGAAAAACCAATTCGGTAGCGTTGTCAAACACTAAATCATTATTGAGATCT
>CAYMDB010000017.1:12633-17233 GCA_964388865.1 uncultured Flavobacteriaceae bacterium | reverse complement strand
CTGAGCGTTACCGAGAGCAAAATATATTTTGATCGAAGGTACCTTACAAAGTCAGTCGAAGGCCTAAAAACCAACAACCATAATCACACCTCAACAAGATCAATTAAAACACTCACGCCTTCCGAAGCCCTAAAACCTAAATTTTTGATTGATTCAATAAAGACAATACGATATACAATAGTATAATAAGTGGTATCGCCGCAAACTGAAGCACAATTAAAAACACCACACTCAATAACAGAAAAATATAGCGCACCGCATTAGTCTTAAAACTCCAATCCTTAAACTTAAGCGCAAAGAGTTTAATGCTAGAATTCAGCAAATAACAACTTAAAAGCGTCAAGCCAATTAAAAACCATTTATTGATGATAATGCTATTCATGATATCGCTATTCTGATACTCCAAAATTAGCGGTAAAGACAAAATTAATAGGGTATTTGCTGGCACAGGTAAGCCCTTAAAAAACGTTTGCTGGTCTTCATCTAAATTAAACTTAGCGAGTCGGTAGGCCGAAGCTAAAGGTATAAACAAACCTATCAAAGGCACAACGGACATTTTAAAACCTTGCCAGTGAAATATAGAATTCCAACTATCGCCATACGCTGCATAATCTGGTGCATCTACAGTCAATGAAATCAATTTAAACATAATAATGCCCGGCACTACTCCACTGGTTACCACATCGGCTAAGGAGTCGAGCTGAATCCCCAAAGGACTCTGCACATTTAACTTACGAGCCAAAAGGCCATCAAAAAAGTCGAAAAAGATGCCCAAAAACACAAATACAGCCGCTGCAATAAAATTGCCATTCACCGCAAAAATCACGGCAATACATCCCGAAAACAAATTGAGAAGCGTAACAAAATTGGGAATATGTTGTTTAAAACTCATAAACTTAGTTTCTGTAAAAATATAAAAGTATTTGGCTCTAAGGCTCAAAATTTTTCAAATTGCCCAAAAAGAAAACAATAAGAACCCACTTTTACAGTTTAAGAGATAGAAAAATATTGTGCATCTTTGTAAAAATTTTTGCTGTTGAAAAATTACTATGTAATTCTCTTAACACTTGCTACGCTTTTCGCCACAGCCCAAACCACAAGAAAATATTCAAACGAATTTATGAATATTGGTGTAGATGCTGCAGCTCTGGGTATGAGTAATGCTGTGGTATCCCAAACGTCAGACGTCAACTCTGGATATTGGAATCCGGCCGGACTGGTGCACCTTGAGGACAATCAATTGGCGCTGATGCACTCGAGTTATTTCGCTAATATTGCCAATTACAACTATATCGCCTACGCCATGCCCTTAGATGACCTCAGTGCCGTTGGGCTTTCGTTGATCCGATTTGGTGTTGACGATATTTTAGACACCACACAGCTAATAGACGATCAAGGCACTATTAATTATGACAGAATAAGCACCTTTTCCACAGCCGATTACGGATTAACATTTTCCTACGCCAGGAAGCTGCCTTTAGACGGTTTGAATTTTGGAGTAAACGCTAAAGTCATCCGACGTATTATTGGCGACTTCGCCTCCTCTTGGGGTTTTGGCTTAGATGCAGGTATTCAGTTTGAAGGCAAAAACAACTGGAAATTCGGACTTATGGCTAGAGATATCACCACCACCTTTAATGCCTGGTCTATTAACGAGAAAAAATTTGAACAAATCAGCGGAGCCGTTGAAGGTCAGAATCAAGACTTACCCGAAACGACCGAAATCACCATTCCGAAGTTGCAATTAGGCATGTCTAAAAAATGGATCTTCAATTACGATTATGCCCTTCTAGCAGCCGCTAATTTAAATGTGCGTTTCGCCCAAAATAATGATATCATTTCAACCTCTTTCGCCAGTATAAATCCGGCTTTAGGTTTTGAATTTGGCTATACCGATTTAGTCTTTTTACGCGCTGGAGCTGGGAATTTTCAAAATGAAATTCAGATTGATAATTCCGAACAAGTCACCTTTCAACCTAACTTTGGTGTCGGGTTTAAATACAAAGGTATTCAAATAGATTATGCCTTTACCGATATTGGCGATCAGAGTGCGGCCTTGTATTCAAATGTGTTTTCATTAAAAATTGACTTTAGCGTTTTTCGATAAAAATGTATTTTGAAACTGTAGCTACATGTAAACACATTGATAAGCAGTAGATTTCGACGGTACTCAACCTAACAGTTGCAATAGAATTGTACGTATTTAAAACTTATATTTTTCGGTATATTTAACTTAGCTTATATTCGTCGTAGTTTTAGTAATGATCATCCTAATCTACCCTTAGCAACCAACATATAACATGAAACTAAAATTAGCAATTATTTTTTTCCTTTTCGGAATGCTTTCGTCTTTTGCTGTTCAGCTTCAGCTCTCAGAGGACGTCACAGTATCCGTATTGACTATTGGTCCGGGGGAATCCTTAAACGATGCCTTCGGACATAATGCCTTTAGAATTCAGGATAGAAAGCAAGGCATTGACGTCGTATACGGCTATGGAGAGTATGATTTTGACGCGCCAAATTTCTACCTCAAATTTGCCCAGGGCAAGTTGAATTATTTGATTAGTCGGCATAATTTTTCTGATATCTATAACCACTACAAGCGCTACAACCGCACCATCAAAGAACAGGTTTTAAATCTTTCTGCTGAAGAAAAACAGGAGCTATTCAACTATTTAGAAAACAACTACAAGCCCGAAAACCGAAGATATCTTTACGATTTTTTCTATGACAATTGCGCAACACGAATTAGAGATGTTGCTGAAATTGCCACCAAAAATAATATTGCATTTAATACAACGCCAAATTTTGAACCAAAAACTTTTAGAGCCCTCATTCACGATCATGTCGGTTTGAATACCTGGGGCAGTTTTGGCATTGATATCGCCTTGGGTGCCGTTATCGATAGAGAGGCCTCAGTAGAGCAACATATGTTTTTACCAAAATATATTTATACGTTTTTTGATACTGCAAAAATTAAAGATGGTGCAAATTTAGTTGAAGAGTCCAGCATCCTCTATCAAAAAAGAGACACTGAATCTGAATCTAATCTTATGCTGAGTCCTCTAGTTATCATGGGAATTTTAGCTGTACTAATTCTAGTGATCACCTATAACGATTACAAAAACAACACGAGAAGCCAAGGTTTAGATTTAATTTTATTCGTACTTACAGGAAGTATAGGCATACTTCTTTTACTGCTTTGGTTTGCCACGGATCATTCAGCCACGGCGCAAAACTATAATGTCTTATGGGCGGTTCCACTCAATATTTTGGTAATTGGGCAACTGTTTAAAAACCAGGCAAAAAATTGGTTTAAAAGCTATCTTAAATTTCTCATCATTATGCTTTGTTTGATGACCTTGCACTGGACGATTGGTGTGCAAGTGTTCAGCATAGCGCTAATTCCACTCATGATCGCATTGGCGATACGCTACGCTTATTTAATACGATTTTACAATCAGAAGAATTAGTATCCGATTGCTAATAGTTTCGTTTAAACCCATACTATAAAGGCTAACCTCATCGCGGGAAACGAGGTAAAAGCAACGTTGCGATGAGTTTCAGTTAAAAATGCCTCTAGATTCTATGTTCTAATAGCCCCGCAGTTATATGTCTTATGTCATTTATCATATGTCTTTTGTCTTACGTCTTACGTCTTTTTTCCCAACCAAAATGCATCAAATCAACCTCATTGCCCTCTATAATACAAAATAGTACTCAGGGTTTTTATAAAAATATTGAGGTCTAAGAAAATACTACGGTGTTTTATATAGTACAAATCGTACTGCAGTTTCGATAAGCTGTCATCTACGGAAGCGCCATATCTGGCTTTAACTTGCGCCCAACCCGTGAGTCCGGGTTTTATGATGTGTCGTGTTTCGTAAAACGGAATCACTTTAGACAGTTCCTTAACAAAGTAAGGGCGCTCTGGTCGTGGACCAATAATACTCATATCCCCTTTTAAGACATTGTAAAACTGCGGAACTTCATCTAAACGGGTATGTCTCAAAAATTTTCCAAAGGCTGTAATTCTTTTATCGTCTTTCTTTGCCCATTTTACACCATCAGCTTCAGCATTAAGAATCATGGTTCTTAGCTTAATGATTTTAAAATTGATGCTATTCTTGCCCACCCGCTCTTGAATATAAAATAAAGGTCCTTTATTGGCGATAAGGTTTCCAAGTAACACAAAAGGCAAAAATAAAATCCCCAATAACAACCCTATAATGGAAAAAATAATATCGAAAGCCCGCTGGAATATCATATACAGCTTGTTCTCATTGCTGCGACTAAATGGAAAATATTTATAAAAATCTTGACCCACAAACTGAATCGGCACCTTATAAAGCAACTCTTCGTAAACCTGTGTATAGTCTCTAATTTTAAAACCGCGCTCAAGAAGTATCAGTAAATTATGATAGACATCTGCAGTAATAGCCTCGGTATGAAAACTGGCTACTAAGACTTCAGAAATACGCTCTTTTTGAATGACATCTAAAAAATCGCTAGACTCAAATTCCTTCAGACCTTTTAAATCATAGGATGTGCCGTTTGCGGCATCGCTATTAATAAAACCGACGATATTGTAATGTGGATT
>CAYMDB010000017.1:0-12623 GCA_964388865.1 uncultured Flavobacteriaceae bacterium | reverse complement strand
GCAAGGGTGTTGACATTGGAAACCTCAGCCACTAAAAGCACACGTTTGTAAAAACGAGGGGACGCAATAAGACCGATGTAGAGCACTCTCCAAGCGAATAGCGAAATAATTAGAGTGAGATAAAAATATAAGATTTGAATACGATCTACCGGTAAATAAGGGGATAAAACAGGAGTTAGTAAATAAAATAAGGTGACTGTAGAGATGGTAATTACGATATTTCTAAAGGTGGTGTCGAGTTGACTGGCATTCTGAAGATCGTAAATTTCAAAGATAGTTCCAAAAACGAGGATATAAACTGCTAACAGCGTCAAAGCAACACGGTTCTCTTGACTCACCTCAACATATTCGAAATTAAAACAAAATCCTAAAACATAGAGACCCAGAAATACAAAGACTAAATCGAGGATTCTGAGGAGAATCTTGCGTTCGGAAACTTCAAAATGTATTCCTTTTTTTTTCGGCATGGCTTGGTTAAACTATGCTGTAAATATAACAAGTACAAGTGAGTTACAAAATATAACTAAGTCAAAAGGCGCTCCCATTTTGGTCTTACGTCTTCCCATGAAAAATTTTCGACCTTAAGCCGTGCATTAGCGATGATTTTCGCTCTTAGTGCTTCATCTGATTTTAATTTTAGTATGGCTTCCACCATCGCCTCAGGGTCTTTGGGCGGCACTAAAAGGCCATCAATACCGTCTGAAATCAAATAGGGCAAACCTCCAACATGGGTAGAAATCACTGGCAAACCTAAGGCCATAGCTTCTATGACGCTTACCGGAGTATTATCTATAGTGGTGGTATTGATAAAGACATTAGATTGTTTTGAGTAAGCTCTCCATTCTTCCTTGGATAGTTTACCGGTAAAATTCACCTTGAGCTCTTTATGTTGGGCTAATGCTTTGGTTTTAGCCAAAGCCCCATCTACTTCTGGACCTATCATACTAAGACTGGCCTCATATCCCATTTTTAATAAAAGCTCCAAAACTAAAACAGCCTGCTCCGGATTATAAAGTGCCGAAAATGATCGCACCCATAACAATTTAATGGCAGCTATGGGCCGATCTGTAAACTCGTAATGGTCTAGTTCAATACTATTGGGAATAAACAAAACCTCTTGATACCCGTAGCGTTCAAATACGGACTTCAAAAAATAGGAGGGGGCAACAATAGCATGGGCATTCTTAAAAATAAGTGCGCTTAATTTAGCACTATGTTGTAAGCGGTCTTCTAAATCCCCACCATGAAGAATCGTAATATACTTGATCTTAAAAGCACGACACAGCTGACTTATAATCAAGGCATAATAAAAATTAACTGTGCTATAGGTGTCAATAAGCACCAAATCGGTTGTAGACCTATTTTTAAGCAGCAGCCAGATCATATCCAATAAACGCAGCACCTTATTGGGCTTATGAGAAGCCACGCTAACATTACAAAAGGCCTTGATATGGGCGCTCAAAGTCTCAATAGTAGTGGGTGTACCTTTACGCTTGGATAAGGCGTTTCCTATGTATAGGACGTTTTTCATTTTGGATGTTTAAGAGTGCTAAGCCGTAAATGAAACCTGGAGCAGCTATGCGCATAGCAGAATGATTGATGGTGGCAAACCAAAATACCAAGAAGGCATAAAAAAAGTAATTCTTTTTATTTGAAGATCTCATATCCAATGGTTTAAATATGAGTATTAATAACATAAAAATACCTAAAATTCCATGCTCAGATAAAAGTCTACTAAGTTCATTATGGGTAGCGATAACTTTTCCTTGAGTCTCGATTCTGAGCTCTTTCATACCACTTGCACCTACCCCTAAAAAAGGCTCATTTACAAAGCCCTCTAACTCCCCAATAAATAAGTCAACCCTTCCTGCAGATGCATCAGCCTTTTCTTTACCAGATTTATCTTCATTAGCATATCGTTTATCAATTAGACCCATTGTTTGATTTGAGCTCACAACCCAGATGACAGAAGCTGCGATCATTAGAAGGAAAAATGAGGTAATGATTATATTTTTTTGTTTTCTACTTGATCTGAAGTAAACAAACACTAGAAAGGCAAAAATCATAAAAATAGCGGTTAAAACACCTCCTCTACTAAATGTTACAATACCTCTAAAAGAGATTAAACCAAAAAGAAAAATATTAAGAATTTTAAGTGCTAAAGTTTTAGAATTGAGAAAAAAATTAACACAAAAGACAAACATTCCTAAACCAAGTGTTGTAGAGACTTGGTTAGGCCCAAAACCGCCAGACGCAGCAAAATTAGATTGAGTACCAGATAGGACATCTTTCACACTTGGCGTGTATAAAAATAAGTATGTAGTTAAGGTAACTATTGGCAATCCTAAATAGATGAGAATATCAAATATTTGTCGCTGGCTAATTTTTTTATCATAGCAGTATATTGCAGATATGCCAAGGCAAACAGGTCCACTTAAAACAAAGGCTACATTTTTTCTTAAATTGGAGTCGAACCCTATAGTTGTTGAGGCTACAATGATAGAAGGAACCATTAAAACTAAGAATATGAAATAGGGATAAGCCTTATTAGATATTCCATTATAAAACATTCCGAATAAAATAAAAAGAATAACAAAGTATTTTGATGATTCGTAAAAAATACCCCCCCCTGTCATTCTAAAGATGACCTCCGCACCTACCAAATAAGCGCATGCCTTCAATACAGTTGTTGACTTTTCGCTTTTTTTCACTACGACAATTTGAACAAAAAAATAAAGAAGTACTCCGAAGAAGAATATTGTAGGAAAAAAATTAACATAAAAAAGTAATCCGCCTAACAGAATATGAAAAATAATTTTTAGAAGGAATTTGATATCCACAAAAAGTTTGTTTATTTAACAATTGATTGATATATTTCAAAAAGTTTCTTAAAAGTTGATTCACTTGAATAATCTATTGCGACTTTTTTTCTGAATTTTTGAGCTGAACGATTTCTATAATCTTTGTCCTCTATATAGGTAATTATAGAATCAGCAATACTCATTTGATCATCATTTTTTATCAAAAGACCATATGATTTGTCAGGAATTAACAATCCACAATCACCAACATCAGTGGAAATAACAGCTAGATTTCCCAAACCATATTCTAATAAGGACAAAGGTAAACCTTCCGATTTAGAAACTAATATACCAATATCAGACTGCTGTATAATATTAAGTATATCAGATTTGCTATCATAGAAGTAAACATTTTTTTCTAAATGAAGCTCCCTTATTTTAGAGAAAAACAAATTTGAATAACTATCCCCAAAATCTTTTCCTACACAATGTAAGGTCCAGTCTTGATAAGTATTTTTAACTATCTCAAATGCCTCTAAAAGTCTTAAATGATTTTTTTGCTCACGCAAATTTGCCAAACACAATACACGTTTGCCTTTAATCCCTACAAGCCTTGTCAGTCCTGAATTTGACCGACTTAACACAGGAAAATTTTCAATGAAATCAACATATTCACAAAGTAATTGCGCTCTAGACCAGTTTTTTAACTGAGAATTAACACAAAAGATATAGGAAAAAAACAGTGAAGACATTTGCAAAATCCTCCTCGGTCTTTTTTGAATAAATTCGCTATTGCCATAATGATCATGCCAAACGATTTTAATTCTTGGTTTTACAATTTTAAGTAAAACAGCAATAAAGAAAGATGTTGAATGTGCATGAACAATGTTTATTCTATTGCTTGATACATATTGCCTTAGTTTTAAAACTGCACTAATGTCAAATATGGATTGTCTATTTAAAAATAAATAACCAACATCTGCATTTAAGCTTTTTGACAATATGCCTTCTTCTCTAGTGGTGCAAATATGAGATTCTTCAATAATATTAGTTAAACCATTCGCATAATTAACCGCTACCCGTTCTGCGCCACCCGCGTTTAATGAATCTATTAATTGTAAGACTCTGATCATCCTTTAACCACATTTTCAATCTCTTTCTCTAACTTTTCTATGGTGTAGTGCTGTGACCAGTCTAAGGCGCTTTCTGACATTTTGTTTAAATAATCTTCTCCTTTACTTAATTCATTAACAATCTCCCCAACGGCACTGTTTAAATCAGATTCAATTAAAATACCACGATTACCGTAGTCTAGAATCCAGGGCAAACAAGATATTGTTGTTGAAATAGGTAGGGCACCAAAAAACATCCCTTCGGCTATGGCTTTGGGCCAACCCTCACTTTTTGAAGGCAAAATTGTAAAATGGGCATCTAACAAACACGCTTTAATCACTTCTTTACTCCGGTTACCATAAATAATTACATTCTTATGAAGATTTTTATTTTGGGAATATTCTTTTACCGCATCAATTAAATTACCATCACCAAACATGTGTAATTCTACATTCATGCCTCTTTCCTTTAAAGCTTCTATTATTTTAACTGTGAACATTGGTCGCTTACCCACAACCATTGCTCCAATGAATACAAACTTCAATTTCCCTAAAAAATTTCTACGATTAAATGTTATTTTTTCATTATCAGTATACGTTGCTGATATAAATGGAACAACAGACTTTGTCTGATTTGGCCATTCGCCATAAACCAAAACTTTCATATTTTTAGTAAAAAATGTATTACTTAAAATCCATTTTTGAAATCTATACCCAAGCGGTTGATTACTATTTGGATCCCAATTACCAGCATACTTTGTACTTTTAGGCTTTTTTGGAAAAAAGACTTGAACAGTTGCAGCTATCGCTGAAACATTACTTGGACACCGAAAATGCAAATAATCAGATTTCTGCATAACTTTTGCCATCTTATAAACTATGACCGGTAAATTTAAAAGTAATTTCATAAAAGATGGAATTGATTTGATATTAAAGCTCGGGACTTTAATAAGCTTCAAATTAGAATGCGAATAATTTAAGTCAATTTTCTCTAACTCCCTAGATTTGCTATAAGGTCCAACAACTAGAACTCTATCAAAATGCCTTGACCACATATTCATTTCCCTAATGTAAGGTGCATAACCATATATTTCTCCATTTTTCTCTTTATGCACTACGAGAGTAAAAATTGCTAGTGTAGTTTTTTTTTGCTTCAATTGTCAATGTTAGTTTATAAGTGTATTATAAAAATTTAAATTTTCGTTTGTAATGACATTAATTTCAAAATTTCTAAGCACAGAGGCCTTTGCGTTTTTCGATATAGTTTTAGATTCTTCTTTGTGTTTTAAAGCCCACGTAATTTGATTTGCAATATCTGCATCATCATAAGGATCACAGAGCAAGCCCGAGAATTGATGTTCAATTGTTTCTGGTCCAGGACCACACTTTGAAAATATGACTAATTTTTCCATAGCCATGGCCTCTGGTGCTACCAAGCCTTGTGTTTCCATTAAGGAAGGGAATATACAAACTTCCGCCGCGGCATATTTAGTTGCTAATACTTCCAGTGGAACAGCACCTTTAAAATGAATATGCTGCGATGCGCTCCCTAATTTGGGTAAAATATGTTCTTTTAAAAATTCTATATAAGATTTACCATTAGGAAAAAACCAATCTCTCCCATAAATATAGAGTTGAACATCCTTGTTTTGCTCAATGACATTTGGCATGGCCATAAGCAATTGATTAATTCCTTTCTTTTCACACACCGTTCCTGCAAATAAAATAGTGTTTGGCTCAATTTCAATTTCAGTCTTTGGTTTAAAGATTTCTAAATTTATAGGATATCTTATAATTTTTAAGGGTTTGTTTTGATAACTTAAATGCTGAGCCGTATAGGATTTTACAAATTTAGAAACGGCTATGAAAGCATCAGCTTTTTTGAATGACAATTTTTCTTGAAAGCCCTTCCATGGGCTTACCTGTCTATTTTCCGACTCTGCAAAAAAATGGTGTCCACCATGCAATCTAATGACATATTTTATAGGTTTTATCTTTTTAATAAAAGCTAGTCCCAATTCTGCTGTTTCAATTATATCAATGGGAGAATTTTTATTAATTTCTTTTAATTTTAAGTTTATAGATTTAGTATTTAGAAACCATGTAAGACCTCTTAAAACCTGAGGCTTTAGTCTATAAATAGTGACCTGATCATCTTTCTCGATTTCATCAACTTGAGTGTACACATTTATACCAACAACGGAAACCTTATGCCCTTTCTCAACGAGTTTATGACTAATGGTATGCACAAAGGTCCCTACTCCCCCATGCGGAAAGTCTAATTTAGGATATTCATTAGTTATGAAGCAGATATGCATTACACTAATACTTTAGCTATTTTTATGGAGTTTTCATCTAATGGATGAAGCACTAAAGCTTCCATCCATTGTTTCCTGTCCACAGCAATTTCATGAGGTTTTTTCAAGGTTGACAAAACCAATTTGCTTATGTCTTCCTTACTATATATCCAGCCTACTGCCTCAAGACCTTCCATACTTCTAAAATGCTGAAAATTATAAATAATTTCTGTACTCCAGTCGTTTTTGATTGATGGATTGTAATTAAGATATAAACATGGTTTGTCGTAAGTCGCAAAATCTAATGCCATAGTAGAGCCTAAATTAATCACCATCTCACAATGATAAGCTATATTAATCTGCATATTTATATCGTGATAATTTGGAAAGTAACCGACCCAGCCTGTTTCTGACTCAATATTCCAATTGGGATCGATAGGCACAATAAATTCTTTATATTTTGATAAAGTCTCATCATATCTAGTTGAAAAATCTACAGGACACCTCCTGAAAATAATTTGTAAATCCTCAAAATGAGAATGCAAGGCCTCGGCAACATCATTTAGAAAGAGGTGATCGTAAGGAGATGTCATTTTATCATCCCCGCTAAAGCAAATCCATTTTTTATTAACATTCAAGTTGTATTGATTTGCAAATTCTTGACGTAACAATGTTCTACTTTTATCTAAATAGAATTCAAATTGCGGCGTGCCGACAAGTTTTACCTGAGGCTCTTCAATTTCTGGATAATAGATCCTCATTTCATCCTTCATCCATTGAGACCAAACTAAATAATAATCCGTTTTCACAGTCAATCTAGCCTTAGGAAGGTTATCCCATGAAAAAATTGCTGTAGTTGTTTTAATGTTTAATTTTTCCGCAGCTAAACAAATTGGCATTAAACCCGCCACACGTTGATGGGTTATAAAAATACTCGTTGGCTGTAGTTTTTTTAAATCTTTAACAAAAACATCTATTGAATTTTTTGGAATGTTTTTGATACTATTATTTTCAACTTTTAATATTCTGTTATATTTTTTTGATATAAAATGCCCTAAGGCTTCAGCAACTTCGTATAGGACTTTCACCTTCAAGCTATACTTAGACTTGCGCCAATTGGTAAGTATTGTGGAGTTATTTTGTGATTTCGAATTATGTTTTAATCTTGCATAGGTTGTTGCTTCCCGCAATAAACGTGTTAGGCCATTCTCTGGTGCAATTTTTAATTGCCTATACTGAAAATTCAAATTATGAATTCTCCTTACGTCATCAAAGGCCTCAATTGGTAACGGAGACCAAATTGTAATATTAGCAATAGTTTTTAAATGCAATATGACGTCGGAATGGAGATAATTCTTTATCCCAACACCATCTGGAACTACAAAAAGAACATGCTTTTTTTTAGGCATCTTTAAATTGCTTTTGATGATTTATAGACCAAAACGTTGAAGATTCTAAACTGTCTAAAAATAATTGAGCACTATTTCCTTTTCCAAATGTTGTGGTTGAATTTTGGCTGGGATTAGGCAAATTATCAAATGCTCCTAATATTGCTGATTTTTCATAGCTGACATTAATTATCTCTGTAGAACTAGCTCTATTCAACTGCCTGTTTCCGATATTTATAGTTGGAATTCCGTAATAAGGTGCTTCCCTTACCCCTGCGCTGCTATTTCCTATAATAAAATCAGATTCTTTAAGTAGGGTTAAAAAATATTCGAATCTAATGGATGGAAAAACTTTAAATCTTGGGTTGTCTCTAAGTTTCATGTAAGCTTTAAGAATGTATTTGCTTCCTAAATCATTATTAGGGTATATAACAACAAAATTCTTATCACTCTTTATGAGTGCTTCAATAAAGTCTATGGCTTTACTCTCAATGGTATCAATCTCTGTTGTTACAGGGTGAAACATAGCAACAGCGTAAGCATCGTATTCAATTTGATAATAGCGCTTAACTTCATCTAAATCGGGTAAATTATCTGAAAACATAATATCAACATCTGGAGAACCAATGGTAAAAATTGATTGCTCTAATTCACCCATCTGTATCAAGCGCTTTTTAGCTTCATTATTAGATGTATAATGAATATGACTAAGTTTAGAAATAGAATGTCTAATTAATTCGTCAATAGTTCCTGAAAGTTCACCTCCTTCAATATGTGCTACTAATATATTATTTAAACTCCCTACAATAGCCCCAGCCAGAGCTTCAACTCTATCACCATGAACAACAATTAAATCTGGCTGTATAAGTTTTATATAGCTTGAAAACCCGTTAATAGTTTTAGCTAAGGTTAGATCCATTGTCGCTTCATCTGTATGGTTAGGAAATGTATATATATTTTCAAATCCACAACGCTCTACCTCTATTAATGTATAACCATACTCTTTTAAAAGATGCATTCCTGTTACAAAAATAAAGGGTTCAAAATCGGCGTGGTTTTCCACACCTTGAATTAAGGCTTTTATTTTGCCAAAATCTGCACGAGTACCTGTAAGAAATACTATTTTTCGCATTGCATTTATTTCGTCCCTTACTGAATTATTTAAAATCTTTAAAGTCTAAATGTTCGCCTTCTTCAATTGTTCTTAATGCAATTTTTCCCAGGACTTTATTATAATCTTCTGCCATAATTGTGCCAGTTCCCGGACGTTTCACCCATATATTATGTTCTGTTAGTGTTTCACCTTTACTCACTTTAGCAATGGTGCACACCGTAGCAAACGCAAAATCAATGGTTACCTTTTCTTCTTTCGTTGGTGCTTTTGTTCCACCTCGCATAGACCATACTTCTTTACTTCCGATTATCAAGTCTTTACATGCCTTCTCGTCCATACTACAAACAATATCTGGCCCAGTGCGCTCATTATGATCTGTAAAATGCCGTTCTAAAATTGATGCTCCTAATGCAACAGCACCTAAACACGCATTATTATTTAAGGTATGATCGCTTAGTCCAAATACTTTGTCTTTAAATGCTTCATGAAGTTCCAACATAGCGCCGTAACGCACTAAATGTGGTGGTGTTGGGTATAAATTTGTAGTATGTAAAAGTGCTAAAGGAGTATTGTGTGCTTCAAAAATTGATACCGCCTTTCTTACACTTTTTATTGTATTCATTCCCGTACTTAAAATTACAGGTTTTCCAAATTTGGCTATATGTTCCAATAAAGGGTAGTTATTACATTCTCCAGAACCTATTTTATATGCAGGAACATCAAAACGTTTTAAACGCTCTGCTGCTGCTCTAGAAAATGGTGTGGATATAAAAATCATGCCTTTACCTTCAACATAATTTTTTAACTCTAACTCGTCCTTCTCATTTAAAGCGCAGCGTTCCATAATCTCGTAAATAGAAACATCAGCATTTCCTGGAATAACGCTCTTTGCAGCTTTACTCATTTCGTCTGCAACAATATGTGTTTGGTGCTTTACGACCTCTGCCCCTGCTCTCTGAGCTGCATCTACCATCTGTTTCGCAACTTTTAGTGAACCCTCATGGTTGATACCAATTTCGGCAATGACTAATGGTGGATAGTCTATCCCTATTTTTCTTCCGGAAATTTCTATAAATGATTGCATTGTAGTTTTATTTATAGCCTAAAATTTTTAGACTATCATTCATAATTGAATCTAATTTTATTTTATGATCCTCTTGTATTTCTTCAATTTTATAGTTTGTGCTTTTTATTGTTGATAAATCGAAGGCACATAGACTCGTGACATTTGCAAACATCAATAATCTTTTTATCTCCTGTTTTGGATTTTTTGTAAGCTCCTCGTAGCTCAAGCAAAACTGACGTTCTTTTTTAATGTCGTAAAGAAAATCTGTTATACTTAAAATTGATTCATTATAGTATTTAGCGCACTCTAATAAGAATTCTTGCTCTGTAAAATTTTCTTGATATTCTTTTCTTTTGTAATATTCTTTTTTGAACCAACAACTTGCCACAGCATAGCCATTCCTATACAAATGTATAAATTTTGCCTTTGGGAAGAGTCTTTTAATTTCTGGTAGTAAAAAGGTTATTGCTGGGCTTTTAAGAAAGAATACCTTATTATTTTGATTGATTTTTCTATCAATCATTATTCTCAATTTTATTTTGTAGTATGGTGTCCATAATTTTAAGCTTTTTTCAGCTGTTATTTTAAAATTTATCAAATCTGAATACATTGGTTTTGAGTGTTTTCCCAAACCGTCGTTTAGCGCTAATAAAAACCAATCATATTGTTCGTTTTGATCTATTTGAATTTGTGGATTTGTTGTCAAAATGTCTACTAGCAAAGTGCTACCGCACCTACCTGTACCTATTATAAAAATTGGATCTTGGCGTAAACCACAAATTCTATTTAAATAACTTTTAAAAATAGAATTAATTTTTGCCGAAATTTTCATACAATTATTTAATATTTGGTTTACTTAAAAGATACTCAGCATACTTTAAGTGTTCACTAGTGTCAATATCCACATGAGCATATAGATGATTTATTTCTAAGGGAAATGAATTTTTCGAAATAATTTTTCCAGCCTTAATTATTGAAGATTTAGTGATGTACAATAATCCATTTTCAAAATACAAAGGTTGTAAATCTTGACTTCTTTGCCCAATTTTATAATTGAAGGGTTTATATTTATTATCAATTATCTTTCCCAGCTTTTTATAATCTCTGCTTACTGTAAATAGGCTATCAAAATTATTGTCTTTAAAAATAGTGAATGCTTCTATCATTAATGATTTTGGTCGTAAAGGGTTTGTTGGTTGTAACAAAACTACCGTTTCTACATCTTCAAGAATAGATATAGCATGTTTTAAAGCTGTTATTGTTGGCTCTAAATCCCCGCTTAACTCCTTTGGTCTATCAATTACATTGGCACCATATTCTAATGCGATATTTTTTATAGTGTCACTATCAGTGGTTACATAGATATCATCAATTATTCCAGCATTTGCCTTTGCATAATTTATAGAATGTGCAATTAATGGTAAATTACCTAGTAATTTCAAGTTCTTATTAGGAAGTCTTTTAGAACCACCTCTAGCTGGTATTATTGCAACAGTTTTACTCAATTACTTTCGTTTTTATGCTCTTCTAGAATAAAATTTTCCATAGTATTAAACCAATTTTTTAAACTATATTTTTTATCTGGCACCATAAATTTAGTTCCAAACTTTTGATAATCTTTTAACGCTAAATTAAGTGCATCAAGCCAAGATTTTGGCTGATCTGGGAATTTTACTAAAACACCATATTCTCCATTATTTAAAATTTCTGGAATAGGTTCTATATTTGAAGCTAGACAATAGCAGCCAGAAACTAACGCTTCAGTTAATGCTAATGGATGGCCTTCATGACACAAAGATGAAAACAAGAAAAATGTAGTTATCTGATAATATCGTGGCAATTGATTATTTAACATTCTACCTAAAAAAATCACCTGTTCTTTACTATATTTACTCTTATCTGTTCCTATAACTAAAAGTCTAACATTAGGTTTTTCTTTCACAAATACTTCCCAAGCTTCCAAGACCACATGCAAACCTTTCTTTTTTCGATCTTGAGATACCCAAAGGTAATAGATTATATCATCTTCAAAATTTAATTCTTTTCTAACAATTTGCTGTTTCTCTTTTAATATTGGGTAAAATAAATCGGTATCAATGCCATTATAAATTTGTCTAATTTTACAAGGTGATTTTTTCTTATCCCTTTGCTGAATTTGGTAAGTTGTTTGAGTTAGAACTAATATTTTATCGGCAGATTCATAAAAAAGAGACTTGTCTTTAATACATATATCAAAACCATGCAGATGATAAATTAGAACTACTTTATCTCTTAAATTATCCTTCTTTAAAAGTTGATGCATAGATAATAACATATTAATATTATCAATAATATTAACTGTTACAAACTGCTTTTGTTCAACAATTTTCTTTAAAACCTTGTAGTAGTTTTTAAATCTGTAATGTTTAAAAAAAACTTGAAATTTATGAGATTTTATTTTGTACGGCTTTACAATATGATATTTAGCCTCTGATTGATCATTTACAGATACTGGACAAATTATGTAGGTAAACAGAAAAGGTTTGGCCTCAATCAGTTTAGAAAACATGATATTCCAACTCCCTATGGTTGTACTAGGCAAACCAATTGTTGATATTAAAATATTTATTTTCATACTCTTAGCAAAAAATAACCTCTTCTAAAAAAAATTAATCCAAAAAATCCAGCATACAACTTTGATTTTTTTTTATATGACAATCCAAACATTAAAGTCTCTAATTTTTGACTGTTTTCCTTATAAAGTTGCATTCTTTTAGTAACAGTTTTATTGTAAACCAATAGCTCATATAATGATTTCAAACTTTTATTGATTGTTGTTTTTCTATATTCCTCCAAATAAGTATAA
>CAYMDB010000016.1:0-17612 GCA_964388865.1 uncultured Flavobacteriaceae bacterium | reverse complement strand
GAATAAAATTCTTAAAAGGTTTAACACGATTTGAGGTACCAAAGAAAATTTATACCCTAGATCAATTTTCTGAAACGGTTAATGGAAAAATTCAACGGAGCAAAACGATTGCTAGAGTTTTAGAAGAATAAATGCTCTTGGAGGATTGAGGTTTTGCAATATCTACAAGGCTTTCTAATACTAATGATAAAATCATAAAAGGTACGCCAAGTGTCTTCCTAAAGATTTTGTAATACGACCTGTGTTCCTGCTTTAATATTAGGATTAAATCTATCTTAAAATTAGACGTCAAAAAACCAACAAAAAAACCCAATGCACAAACATTGGGTTTTTGATAGTTGTTAAGAGCTCGGATTAGTTGCCTGCTTCTAAATTTTTCATTTCATTTTCAACCATTTCGTAAAATTGGTCAATTTTTGGCATTACAACGATACGCGTACGACGATTTTTAGCTTTGTTATCAGCGGTATCATTCTCTACTAATGGGACGTAAGAACTGCGACCAGCAGCAATTAGTTGTTGAGAATTAACACCTAAACTTTCTAAAACACGAACTACTGAAGTGGCGCGTTTTACACTTAAATCCCAATTATCTAATAGGGGTGGCTTACTGTATGGCACATTGTCTGTATGCGATTCTACCATAGCTTCAAAGTCTGGCTTGCTATTAATCACTTTAGCTACTTTGTCTAAGATTTCATTAGCTCTAGTGGTGACGTTGTAGCTGCCACTTTGGAATAATAATTTGTCGGCAATTGATATAAATACTACACCCTTTTCAACATTGATTTCAATGTCTGGGTCATTGATTCCAACTGCCTTTTTAAGACTTGTAACAATGGCTAAAGTCACACTATCCTTTCTGGTTAAGGCGTCTTGTAAACGGTTAATTTTTAGGGTACTTTCTTTTAAACTCTCTAAAGAACTTTCTAGGTTTGCAGCACCTTTACTCGTAAGTTCTGTCATATCTTGAGATGTTTTTATCAAGGCTTCATTACTTCTGCGTAAATCAGCTAATTGATCTTTCATCGTTTCTACCCTAGCTTGAGCGGCAGCAGCATCAGACAAGCAACTGTTCAGTTTTACTGTGGCTGAGTTCAATAAATCTTGCGTTTCCTTTTGTTGTGCTTCAAGTGCCAAGTAATCTTTTTTAGACACGCATGACGCCAAAAACATCATGGAACAAACACTTAATAACATTAATTTTTTCATAATTGAAGTTTAGTTTAATGAGTCATAAATCTACTTTCAAAATTATACAAAAGAATATAAGCTATGTCATGGATTAACATAAATTTTAACAGATTTATAAACAATTAAAATATTGTTTATTCCTTACAAAATAGGACCAGACGATTGACTTAGTATTATAGTAATCAAAGCGTTTAAGACTTTCCCGCCTTTTTTTTAAAAGTCTGAAAAAATGCCAATAGAACGAGCCATGAGCTCTCAATATTGCATAAAAATGCTTTGGTTGCAGCCTAAGTAAAAATCTTAGAGCTGCAACACCATCTAAAAACAGCCTTACAAATAACTTTAAATAAACCTGCTGATCAGCGTTTTTTAACAAGGTAGATAAACTATTTCTAAAGTTGAGAAAAGTTTTCTCTGGATTCGTATTCTTTAACGTGGCACCGCCAACATGGTAAACTGTTGACGCACCAACATATTTAACGGTGAAATTGGCGTTGAACGCTCTCCAGCATAAATCAATCTCTTCCATATGTGCAAAATAGGAAGCATCAAAACCATTTAAGCGCTTAAAAACAGCAGTTCTAATAAAAAAACAAGCGCCAGAAGCCCAGAAAATTTCGGTGGTATCTTCGTATTGACCGAGATCTTCCTCGATAGTTTCAAAAATACGACCACGGCAATAGGGATAACCAAATTTATCTATAAAGCCACCTGCTGCACCAGCATATTCAAAATGAGTTTTTTTGTTGAAGTCTAAAAGTTTTGGTTGAATAATCGCCGTGTTGGTATCAGAGTTGAATTCTTCAGTAATAGGTTTCAACCAATTTTTAGTCACTTCAATATCACTATTCAACAAACAAAGTAGGGGTTCTTCAACATAATTTAAGGCCTCATTATAGCCTTTGGCATAGCCTCCATTTTCGGAATTCTGAATGACTGTTACCTCGGGGAAATGTTCAGAAACAAAAGCTACAGAATCGTCCGTTGAAGCGTTATCGGCAACATAAATCTTGGCATCATCAGAATATTCCAAAACGGAAGGCAAAAATTTTTCGAGTAAGTCTTTCCCGTTCCAATTTAAAATAACAATGGCAATGTCTTTGGTATGTAGCATTTAATACGGTGTGTAGTTGGGAATATCTTTTAAAAACGAATAACGTTCAGCGTCCATATCCATTTCACAATAATAGTGATTTAAACCGTTAGTTACCATTAAGTAATTGGCATTTAAGACTAAGTTATATCGCGCAATCTGATCGAAGGTCTGTTGATTGATAGGAATGCTAAACGACTTACATTCAACAATCAAATGTATACTACCATTTGAATTAAACACAACAATGTCATAGCGTTTTTTTAAGCCGTTTATGGTCAGTTCTTTTTCAACATTAATTAGCGATTTCGGAAATTTCTTTTTATTAATTAAGTAATGGACACAGTGCTGTCGCACCCATTCCTCGGGTTGAAGAATGATGAATTTTTTCCGAATCACATCAAAAATAGAAACTTTATTTTCTGTACTTTTGAATCGGTAATTAAACGTTGGAAAATTGAGTTCTTGCAAGTTTTAAATGACTTAATTCAGCCAAATTTAAGGACATCGAAGCAATATCCAATACACAAATTCCAAATTATAACGAATAGGTTTTCTATGGATTTTGGTCATTTTAATTTTGAAATTTTCACACTTTGGAGGACGTAAAGCAGTTAGTAGCGGCAATAAAAAAAGGCGATTTAAAACCCATTTATTTTTTAATGGGTGAAGAGCCGTATTATATTGACAAGATTTCAGATTTTATTGAAGCTAATGTTTTGGATGAAGCAGAAAAAGGCTTTAACCAAATGGTGCTTTACGGAAGAGATATTACCATTGATGATATTGTGAGTAATGCCAAGCGTTATCCCATGATGGCAGATAAACAGGTGGTGATTGTAAAGGAAGCGCAAGACCTAAGCAGAACCATTGAGAAGTTAGTGTCCTATGCTAAAAATCCGCAACCGTCTACCGTACTTGTTTTAAATTACAAGTATAAAAAAATAGATAAAAGGAAAGCTTTGTATAAAGCCATTAAGAAGGTTGGTGTAGTTTTTGAAAGTAAAAAACTTTATGAAAACCAAGTCCCAGATTGGATTAGACGTGTCTTAAAAGGCGAAGGTTACGATATTTCGCCAAAAGCAGCCCAGATGTTGGTTGAATTTTTAGGGAATGATTTAGGCCGAGTAAACAATGAGCTGAATAAATTAAAAATTCTTCTGCCAGAAGGCACGCAAATTACACCTGAAGCCATTGAGGAAAATATTGGTATCAGTAAAGATTTCAATAATTTTGAATTACGCAAAGCTGTTGGAGAACGCAATGTGTTAAAAGCGCATCGAATTGCTAAATACTTTGCAGAAAATCCTAAGGATAATCCAATGGTGGTTACGGTGGCCTTATTATTTAACTTTTTTTCTCAACTATTGCATTTGCACGGTATGTCTGATAAAAATCCGCGCAATGTTGCGTCGGCCATAAACGTCAACCCTTATTTTGTGAATGAGTATCTAACAGCTGCCAAGAATTTCCCGATGAAAAAGGTGAGTGAAGTCATTGGTCTATTGCGCGAATTTGATGTCAAAGGCAAGGGTGTGGGCTCTTATGCGGTATCGCAAGGAGATTTGCTAAAGGAACTATTAGTAAGAATTTTAGCTTAGATTTAGTTTTAGCAACTTCATTTGTTGCTTGCGCCACGTTCTCAGTACTTTTAAATTTTGTTAAACCTTTTTTTAAGGTTTCAGTGTTTAATTACCAACGGCTTTATTATATAAGTTTGCGCGCCCCTTTGCTGCATTTTAATCCAATACATTCCAGAACTTAAGTCAGAAATATCAATTCGGTTTTGAGAGGACGTTTTTAGAACTTGACCTGTTATGGCAAAAATGCTTGATTGTGTGTCCTTAAAATTTATGCTAATTTCCTGATCAGCAGGATTTGGATAAAACAAAACCGAATCACTTTCATAAAGTTGAACGGCTAAAGTAGATCCTTCAAAACGGTATAACCCTGCGGCGAGATTTGAATTTTCTTCAGCCGAAATAAAATAGTCTAAGGAATCGATAGGTGTGATGGCTTCAATTTGATCGGAATAATTTGTAGGAATATTTAAATAAGTCTTCATACTATCACCATTAGAAAATAATCCGTTAGTAAAGGACGAAAGCTCAATGATAAAAGCTCCAACATTGTCATAACCACAAAGCATAACTGTTGAACTCAAAGGATTATAAGTCGCTCCAGAGACGAGTCCAAAAACATTAAAGGTATCTGTTTTAGACACGCTATAGGTTCCTGGGTTTTTAGGTACTTGATAGATGTTAGTTTTACCATCGAGCCAATTCTTTGAGAATATATAAAGCATCGTGTTGAAATGAATCAACCCTTCAGCATCAAAATTAGTGGCGAGCGGAGCCGGGGTGAAGTTGGTTTGATCACCGTAACTAAAGTTAATGATATCTGCTGTTACCGAAGCGCTATTAAAATAATCTAGTATTGAAATGCGATAAATCTTTAAATCTTGTCTGCTGCCCAAGTAGTTTCCAAAATCGCCGATGTAGATGTAGGTGTCGTCGTGCGTTAAATCTTCCCAATCTATATTTGTTGCATTATTTATGATTACCGCTCTTGTTACTAGTCCTGTTGCCACATCAATATCATACAAGGCATTTGAATTCGACGAATCGTTATGCGTAATAAGCGTATTATTTAAAAATAGTAAGCCGGAAGTCTCATTGACAGTAGGTTCAAAAGCCGTTTCTAAAGAAAGCTCTTGCGCCGCACTACTAGCGTGCATAAGCACAATGAATAAAGTGACAAGATAAGTCTTCATTACAGCTATTATTTACAACTCTAAATGTAGTTATTCTTAGTATTGAAACCCCATAAATTCTATAAAGTTGATTTATTTTAGGTTGAAGAGCATTTGGATTAAAATGTTTTAAATGAAATATTGAGCGTAAACCTCAATTTTAATTTGACGCATCCCTAATTTAATGAAAAGTAAATAGATTAATTACTGACACGTTTGAATTATAGAAATAAGGTAAAAGCACTAATTAAAGTTGAAATGCAGACGGCATAGCAGATTATTTTAAAATCCCCACGAAGATTGAAACATAATACAACCCTGTGAGTATAAAAACAATACCCGCAACATAGCGCATTACTTTTTCTATTTTGGTAATTTTATTGTAGAATAGACCTACTTTCCCTGCTGTAAAAGCCAGTAGGTAGGTAAAAAGAATGACTGGCAATCCGGTGCCAAATGCAAATACAATGGGCAAATAAAGTCCATCTGAAGAGGCAATAGTCATAGGTATTAACATCCCAAAAAATAGAGCACCACTATAGGGGCAAAAGGCCAGAGCGAACACTACGCCAATTAAAAAGGATCCTAAAAGACCTTTGTCTTTAAATTTTTTAGATAATCGCTCTTGAAAGTTTAATTTTCCTAAAAAATTAAGTTTAATCACATTGAGCATAATTAAACCAATAATAATGAGTAAAGGTCCAAGGTATTTTTCACCATTCTGATTAAAAAATCGCGCTACGTGAAATTTACTCGCGCCAAAATACAAAATCAGTCCAATTGCTGTATAGCTAAAGCCGCGTCCTAAAGAGTAGAGTAAGCCACTTAAAAACACTTTCTTTTTGCTAGCAATATTTTTTGAAATAAAAGCGGTTGCCGTAATGTTTGTGGCTAAAGGACACGGACTAATGGCAGTCATTAGTCCGAGTACAAAAGCCGATAAAATAGGAATGTTATAGTCTTGTAACAAGGATTGTAATACCTCCATTTAAAGTGTTTTCAGTTCTGCTTCAAGTTTCGATTTTAAATCTTCAGAGAATGCTTCTTGCTCATTACCTTTCATAAATGCAAATTCGGTAAGATCTATTTTGGTTTCTTTTCCGTCTTTAATGACGTTAAGAATTAAAGCAGTACCAGAGGCTTCAAACTTTTCAGCGATTTTCTCATTTTCTTTTTCATCGACATTGATGAGTTGAAACGTAATCGTTCCATTTTTTACTTCCTCAGCAAAATAACTGTCTAAAGTGTATCTTGTGCTCGCTTCAATGGCATTGCAGGTCATGCAGCGATGTGTAGAGTGAAAATCTAAAACTTCAATTTTTGAAATTTGAGCAAGGTCTTCGTTGCTCTGTTTGCTTGTTTGTGCTTGATTATTGCAAGATGTAAAGATGAATACAACAAATGCAGTCAGCCATAAAAAAAGGTGTTTTGTGTTCATAATTTTAATATTTGGATATTTAATTTTTTCTTAAGTTCAATGCTAGTTAGATGAATTACATTTCGATTGATTTTTATTGATTATGTCCGTTTTAATGTAGGTTTTATGTTTAGGTTGCCAGTTAAAATCCTCAATTTCTTTCACCTCAAATAGATCTTTAGATTGTGAATTTTTAAGAAACTTAGCATAGGCGTTTTCGAGTGTATTTAACGTTTTAAGCTCGCACGGGCTGAGGGTTTTCGCAATGGCTTTGTTTCCCATTTCAACAATTATAGCTGGTTTTACGTTTGGTTTGCGAGATACGGCTATAGTTTGTCTAGTATCCAATCTTTCAACAATGTAAATACCTTCAATGTTGTCATCTACAGAAAAGGTGTTGTATTGAAGTCTTCCGCCTGTAATATATACGGCTATATCCGTTAAACAAGGTGACGATTTGCTCACCACTCTGGTGTTGGTTCGGTCTATGATACCATCTGGGTATAAAACTTTAAGTCCATATTCTAAGGCCATAAATCCTTCGACGAGACCATCACAAGAATGCCCGTGAAATTTTGCCACATCCGAAATACTAATATCTTGTAGATGTCCCAACTTACCTTTTGAAAAATCGGTATCATTTACGGTAATAGTCTGCGAAATTCCCATGTGAATCCATAAAAGGGATAAAATGATACTACTAGTTTTTACCATACTTATTGATTATTGCGAGTTGACCCGCGTGATAAGCGGTGTGTGAAACAATTCTACCAAAAGCTTCTGCCTTTGTTTTGGTGCCAAATTCCTTAGTGCTTACGGTACTTTCCCAATCCTCATCGGTTTGTTTTTCTACAATAGAATGTAATTTTTCGAAGGATTCATTTACCAAAGTTTTTAAAGCGTCTAAATCGGTCCATTCGCCAGTATCACGTTTTTCAATAACGGTTTTGGCAGATACTTTTATGGTTTTGTCTCCAAATACGTTTTTGGCAAACAATAATTCAACTTCACCTATATGACGTATTAGAAACCCAACGGAATTGGGAGAATCACCTACATTTTTCGGTAAATCTCGCGCGGTTATGCTTTCAATTTGATTTGTAAATCGTGTTCTAGATTCTATCCAAAGCTCCAAAAAAAGCTGTGTTTTTGTATTCATTTTTTTATTTATTAGTTTCTGTGCAGTGTTCTTCAGCTACTTCAAATTCTAATGTACTGTGTTTAATATTGTGCTCTTCTAATTCTTCTTTTAAGGAAGTTTTAATTTCTGGTAAATTTAATAAATCATTAACGACTACGTGCGCAGTTATGGCATTTTCATTGGTGCTAATTCCCCAAATGTGCATGTGATGAATGTCTATTACCCCTTTTACTTTCAATAAATGTGCTTTAATTTCATCAGTATCTACAGAAGCAGGAACACCGTCTAAAATGGCTATAGCACTGTCCTTAAACAAATTCCAAGTACTAAATAAAACAACCACTGCAATTAAGATAGCCGTAATACCATCTAAAGCATACCATTTAAAATAGTGGATCAAAACACCGCTAACAACAACACCTAATGAAACCAAAGCATCAGCCATTAAATGCCAATAGGCTGCCTTAATATTCAAGTCTTCTTTTTGTTTGCTTTTGAACAATAAAGCCGAAGCAAAGTTAATGACAACTCCAACTAAAGCTACCCACATGATTGTAGTTCCGCTCAACGGACTTGGATTCATTATTTTATGAACTCCTTCCCAAGCAATAGCGCCAATAGCAAATGCCAATAAAATTGAGTTGATAAAGGATGTTACAATTGACCCTTTTTTAAACCCATAAGAAAATAGTTTTGAGGGTTTGATAGTTTGTAATTTAAAGGCTAAAAAAGCTAGTAATAATCCTGAAATATCGCCCACATTATGGGCAGCATCTGAAAGTAACGAGGTTGAATTATTACTAAATCCATAGATGATTTCAACAATAACATATACTACATTTAAAGCGATACCAATTAAAAATGAGCGATTGATTTCGTTTGGATTTGTGATGGTATGAGAATGATCGTGTGCCATTAATTAAACTGCTCTAACTATTTTTTAAATGTTCAAATACCATTTCAGCATTGCCAATAACTCTGGTCGCCTCTGCATAACGCGCAATTTTAAAGGCTTCTAGAATTTTGTCTTTGGCTATATTTTGCATTTTTGCTTTATTCATCATCGCTTCAATACAAGCTTTACTTCCTGTTGCAAGCGCAATTCCTAAATAAATTAGTGTTCTAGTTTCGGGGTCTAAAGCTCCTTCTTCTGGCATGGCAAAAGCACTGCTGCGTGCTTGTTCTGCCACCATTTCAGGGAAAGTTTCTCCGGCTAATTCAATGGCTTTAGGAAGTTTTCCATCCATTGCACCTTTCATCATGGAAAGGATTTGTTCTGTTGTTGGTTTTTTTGTGTCCATTATGTTTTGTTTTTAAATGATTTATTTAACTCCTTTTTGTTTTAAAACTTTAACTAATTCCTCTTCTGGGAAATAACCCACGTGTCTAAAAAATTCGTTTCCGTCTGCATCTAAAAATATTTGAGTTGGAATTGAATTAAACGTGAATTTTTTAGCGGCTTCTTTGCCTTCTTTGGTCCATACATCGTAAAATATAACGTTTACTTGACCTTTGTATTTTTCTTCGATGGATTTTATAATGGGTTGCATTTTTTGGCACGGAATACAACGCACCGATCCTAATTCGTAAAATGTCACTTTGTAATTCGTTTTTGAATTAGCATTTTCTTTTGTGTTGCTTTGTGCTTGGGTGAAGTTTGATACTCCAAAAATCATCAACGCTACTAAAATTAATCTTGTTTTCATATCTAAAAATTTAGTTGTTTGTATCGGTTGTATAAGCATAAATTGGAACAAAAATCAAGGTTAATAATGTTCCTATTAATAAACCTCCAATGGCAACGTCTGCCAATGGACTCAATCGTTCTAAACCCACAGCGTGTTCCATGGCTACAGGGATCATTCCAGCAATGGTTGCAAAAGCGGTCATCATCACAGGTCTAAATCTTACTTTGACACTTTCTATGGCACTTTCAAACGGACTTTCTCCACTAGCCCTGTGGTGTTGGTAAAAATCAATTAATAAAATAGAATTTTTGATAATAATCCCGAATAGCAATAAAATCCCTAACATACTAGGCATACAACTGGGTTTGTGAAAAAGTAACATACCCCAAGACGCCCCTATTAAGGATAGTGGCAATACAATAATCATTATCAAACTTAATTTTACCGATTTATAAATGGAAATCAGTACCATTAATAAAATAAAAATCCCCAATCCGATAGCTTTCATCATTCTACCGAAACTGTCTTCAATCTGCGCTATATCGCCTTCTTGCGAAATGATGACTTCATTTTCAGCTTTGATATTGGTCAACGCTAATTCGGCTTCGTCCGTAATGTGCGTTACGGGTCTGTCTTTTCTGTAGCCGTTTATATCAATACTGTACAGCATTTTATTGCGTTCTATTTTGGCATACGTCAGTTGTTTTTCTATGGTTGCCAAAGCTTCTAAAGGGATATCACCTTGTGGTGTTTTAATAGGAAGTAATCGCAAAGTTTGCGCATTTTCAGAAAATTTACCTTTAAAAAATAAGGTTACGGGTTGTGCGTTTAAGGATTGTAAATTGGCATTCAAACTCACCACTTGCCCTTTAATGAGCAATTGCCCGATGATTTCCTGCGGCGTGATGCCATAGGTGAGTACTTTCGATTTATCAATATTTAAAGCAAATTCCGAAAAATCTTTGTCCCAAGAGGTCGAAACAGAGGTTAATCCGCCTACATTTTGTAAAACAGCTTTCACTTCATTGGCTTGTTCAGACAGTCCATCTACGGTATGCGATTTGAGTCGCACATCTAGTGTGGCTTTGATGGTGGACAAAGCAGTAGCCCCAAAATCAAAAACGTCGTTGCGTTTCACTCCTTCGAGTTCTGCAATTTTTTCTCGGACCAAATCTTCAATTTCCCAAAGATTTTGATCTCTGCTAAAACGATCCACACAATTGATGGTAATAGTGGCTTCTGTTGGAAGATTTCCACTACCCAAACTCAATACTCCAATTTCGTTTCCAAAAGCAACTGAACTTTTTTCTGCCCAAGGTTGCTCATGAACCCAAGTTAACAGCGGTTTTATTTTTGATTCGGCACTTTCTACCGTTTCATTGGCACTAAAACCCACTTGTGCTTTGATGATTCCTGTGTCCATTGGTGGCATAGCATCTCTACCAATCACAGGCATAATACCTTTCATACTAACTAATAAAAGTAATACAACACCAACCGTTAGCAAGATTCTTCGCCATAGTTTTTTGCCGTTATTAGAAAATTTGATGATAGTCACATAAGGATTGACTAACCTTCCAAAAGATTTATCGTAGAGTTTTTCAAACCATAATTCGACTTTATTTTTAGAATGTCCATTGCGTAATAAATATTCTAAAATTTTTGGAATGAATGTAATGGATAAAAAATAGGATACCAATAAGGCAATAATAAGGGTAAACACTAAGGGTTTGAATATTTTTTCTGGAAAACCGCCAATAAACATTAAGGGTGTCATAATGGCGATGGTGGCAATGGTTCCCGACCAAATGGGGCTCACCACTTCTTTGGTTCCTTTTTGAACTGCTGTGGATAAGTCTTCACCCAATTCGTTGATGTGTCGTTCTATATTTTCAAGGACCACAATGGCATCATCGGCTAACATACCTAAAGCTAAAATGATTCCGGTATAGATAACAATATTTAAACTACCGCCCGTAAACCAAATGACAGCCAACGTAGAGAAAAAAACCAGCGGAATAGAAATGGCTGCTGCTGCAATAGCTCTAAGATTTCCAATGAAAAACAAAATAACCAAAAGCGTAAAAAAGATGGCATCGCGCAACGCCAACAGCATATTGTCGTTTGCTAATTCGATGAGGTTTCGCTGGGTGTCTGAAATTTCAAATTGAAAGTTAGGATATTCTGCTTCCAATTTTTTGAGTTCTTCTCGAGCAGATTCACTCACGCCCAAAACACTTCCTGAAGGTGCGCGTTGAACAGCTAAAGCAATGGCTGGTTTGCCGTTGCCCAAATAACCGCTGGTTCTTTTTTTGTACGCCCATTCTACCAAAGCTAAATCATTGATGGTAACATTGGGAAGAATATGAATTTGTTTTATTTTTTCAACATTATCGTTTTCACCGTAATACGTTATCGTATAAAAATCGTTTTCACCTTTAATTAAACCTACCGGAATATCGTGGTTGATGGTTTGTAAAACTTTGACAATTTGGGCAAATTCAACATTGTATTGTTTGGCTTTGAAGGGATCGACTTCAATATTTACTGCACTTTCATAGCCACCAAACACCTCTACATTTCCAATTTCGGGATTGCTCAATAGTTGAGGTTTCATGACGCCATCAACTATTTTTCGAATATCGGCTAGCGTTACATCTTTATTTTTTGGCGAAACGGCTATGACATCTACAGGAAGTGTAAAATCACCGGTAGTATAAACAGACGGATTGACATCTTTGGGTAAATTTCCTTTCGCAATAGACAAGGCATTAGCCACATCAACGGCTGCTGCGTCTAAGCCTTTTTCATATTCAAATTCGGCTTTTACAATTGAAAAGTTGGCAACATTAATAGAACTTACGTCGGTAATTAATCCCAATCGGGTAATTTCTTGTTCAATGGGTTTTGAAACAGAATTGGCGGCAACTTGTGCTGTGGCACCAGGAACTTTTGTAATCACCAATACCTGCGGTGGCGTGCTATCTGGAAATAAATTTTTGGGTAATGTAATCAAAGCGATGATTCCTACCACAAAAAATCCGAAGATAATTGAATAAAGCAAATAAGGTCTTTTGTAAAAATAATCGAACATAATGCTTTATTTTTTTGAGTTTATTTTTACGGCAGCACCACTAAGCAAGCGCAATAAAATATCTTGCTTAGCGATGACAATATCTTTTCCGTTGAGATTGGCATCCGAAATAATGGCTTCATTTTCACCTGAAGATTCAATGTGTACTTCCAAAGGTTTGGTTTGGTTACCTTCTACCACAAAAACAAAACTTTTACCTTCTCGATTTAAAATAGCATCATAAGGCAAGCTGATGCCTTTTGTATCTTGATTAATAACCACATCAACAGGAATACGTTCACCAGTTAGGGATTCTAATTTTGGAATCTCAATTTTATATTCTGCCAAACCACTATACGTGCTATTTAATGGTGTTACGGCATAAAACGTATCGTTCATTTTAATGCCTTTTACATTTAAATTGGCAGGAACTCGCAATTTGAGAAAACCACCATTTTTAGCACTTACTGTCGCAATGGGTTGACCAGGCATAGCTACATCGCCTACATTCAGCAATGTTTTGGATAAAATACCGGTGTTGGGTGCTTTGATGGTTGTATAAGACAGGGAATTAGAAAGGTCGTTTTTGGATTGTTCTAAAGCCATAATACGTGAGGATGCTTCAGCTATTTTTGATACTTCATTTTCTACTTGTTCTTCAGAAGCGCCTTTAATGGCAAACAATTCTAGGGTACGTTGATGGGCACTTTCTAAATTTTTAAGGCTTGTTTTTTGCGATGCGATTTGCGATTGCAAACTTTGAACATTCGTTTGAAAAGAGGAATTGTCTAATCGGGCAATGACTTCACCTTCAGTTACTTTTGTGCCAGAAGTTTTTAAATATAAAATTCTGGCAGATATTTTTGAAGTTAAGGTGACATCCTGATCATTTTGCACCAAAGCTAAATATGGCAGTGTGAGTTCACCCGAATTATCTTGAATGTTTAGCGTATTGATAACCATCGGAAAAACGACTGCTGTTGGGGCATTGTCGCTTTCTACTTGTCGGTTTTTTATCAGGAATATGCCACCGAGAACAAGCACAAGCACTAAGATGCCATAACCAATTCTTTTTATGTTTTTTGTTTTCATTTTATAAAAATTAAATGCTGTAATTATTTGTTAATCAATTTGTTTTATTGTTGTTTTTATTCAAGAATATTTTTTAAATCCACCCCATAAATAATGGCTAATTTTGTAATAGTTTGCCATTTTAAGGATTCTGTTTTAAATAATTTGGCTTGCTCTAACACCAAATCATCTTCATATTTTAAATAATCTTCAATACTCATTTTTCCAATTTCATAGCTTTTAACAGCTATTTTTTGCAACTCTTTTTTGTTCTGAATTGAATTTTTAGAAAGTGCTATGGCGTTTTCTAACACCACTAAATTTTGTTCCAATTGTTTGGCTTGTGCCTCGAAAGTATTGGTTAATTTTTCCAATTCATTTTCAGATTCGCTCAACAATAATTTATTTCTTTTGATTTGGCTGTATTGACTTTTATTAAAAACAGGAATTTTTAGAACCACAGAAGCCATGGCCCAATCGCCCTCAACACGTACCTGATTATTGTAAGCATCCGCGAGATTATATGAATAATTCCCCTGAAGATACAATGACGGTAATAATTTTTCGCGTTCTGATTTCAACAGCAACTCATCGGCTTGTATTTTTTCTTTTAGAGATTGTGTTGCTTGAATTTCTTTTTCCTGAATAGTTTTGATTTGTGACATTGCGACCGCTTTTTTTAAGTCCAACCCTGTCATGGTAAATAAATTTGCAACAAGTTCATTTTTCTGCAATAAAAGTTCGTTTTGAGTAAGCGCAATCTCGTTTAAGGCATTGTCTATATTATAGTGTAAAGAGCCGGCTGCTCTGCCATTATTCACTTTTACAGTGATGATGTCTTTTGTTTTTAAAAGCGATTCTCGTTTTTGTTCTAAAGCTAAATATAGGTTATTAACATATTGTAAATTAGAATTATAAGCCACTACCATGGCTTGGTTTTTTATGATATTGATGCGCTGTTGCGCTTCGGCTGAGGCGACCATCTGATTGGCTTGTTTAGCCATCGTAAACAATGATTTTGAAAAGACAGGCATTGATATTTGAGCACCCATTCTAAATATATGATTGCTAAACGGTTGGGCGATGTCTTGATTTTGAATCTGTTGGAACAAATCGTTGGGTGGCACAGGATACAAACCCGCTGGAATAGAAGAATAATCATAGCGCCCAAAACCATCAATTTCAGGAAAAAATTGACTGTTGATGCTTTGTTTGTAAACGTTAGCTTGTTCTAGTTTGATGGCGTCTGTTTTGGAAACGGCATTTTGTTCTAATCCAGAAAACAATTCTGAAAGGCTATAGTCTTGCGCATTACTTTTTAAAGTACAACTAAAAATAAAGACTATTAGGATGATCAAAAACAAAGGATTATTTATGAATTTCATTTTTTTCTTGCTTATCTATTCGCAAATGTACGAACAATATTTTGAATGTTCGTATTATTACGAATTGTTTTTTGAAGAAAATAAAAATATCTCGCCTATGAATTTTGAGATTAATAGGTGTTTTTTAACGCAAAACATTTCAATGTTTAGAATTTTAAAAAATAATGCTCAATTCTTTTTACTTCAGCATTTCGCAGTGGGGATTGAAGTTAAAATTCCTTTTTGTGGCTTTTTTTTTGCCAGAAAAAGGATTACTTCACAAAATTATATTTTTAAATTGGTGTTCAGTGAACTTCGTTTGTAATGTAAAGCCGGGCTCGCAGGGAACGCCCCTATAATTAAATTTTTAAATGCTGTTAATTTTAGAATAAAACTAAAAATAGCGGTGATTTAAACTTTTCGAGTTTAAGCGAAAATTAGGTATTTTTTGCACATTTGAACTTTTTTTTTGAGTTTAATATCGGGGCTACGAAGCGAAAAAAAGGTAAAAAAGGGGCTAAAAAGAGCACTTTGAACACCTCCGATAATGATAAGATCTTTTTTATACTACCGTAAAAAATCAAGACTTTATAATATTTGCTTTTAACGGGAATAGTGTTCAAAGACCAAAAGAATCTACTTTGATATTGTCTGGCTCAATTCCTTTATCCATAAGCGTTTGGACAATGCCTGGCATCATTGCAGGATTTCCAGCTACATAAGCATCTGCTTCTACTAATTGCATCTTGCTATTCTTAATGGCATCTGCTAATTTTCCTGAAAAAAAGGTAATGCCCTTTTGTAATTTTGGAAATTCTCCTTTGTCTATTGCAATCGTGCAATTGAAATTAGGGGCTTCAGTTTTCCATTGACGAAGTAACTCTATTTCATAAATGTCTTCTGCACTGCCAAGACCCCAATACAATTTCATTTTACGCTGATTGTTCAATTGAATTTGCTGCTCTATCAATGCTTTGATGGGTGCAAATCCTGTTCCTCCAGCAATAAAGATCAATGATTTTTCGGGTAGGGATTTCATCGTGAAATTGCCCCTTGGTCCACGTACCTGAAGGATGTCGTCTTTTTTTAATTCTCTAAAAAGCCAATTACTTAATCTTCCTTCTTCTACATTTCTAATTTGAAGTTCAATGGATCCTCCTATTTGTGTTGCGTTTCCAATGGAATATGCCCGTGGCAACCATTGCCCATTAGGTGGTATAATTTCTACATACTGACCTGGCATAAACTGACATAGGCACTCGTCAGGTATCGTCGGAGCTAGTGTTAAGAGTAGTGTTTTGTTGTTTACTTTTTTAAGTGACTCTACACGCATATTCATTATACGATCTGGGTGGGGAATATTTCCTTTATATGCTAGCTGTTCATTGCGGGCAATTAAGTCATCTTCGATGGCATGATGAACTATCGCCTTTGATTCTAATGCAAACACGGTTGATAATGAGGGGAAAATTATGGCGTGCGTAGGACATGTATTGGCACAGGTTGTGCATCCTACCATACAATTTAGCGGGTCAACTACTACTGCTTTTCTATGGTCATAATCATATCTGTAAACCAAACGGCTGCAACCTGTAACACAAGTTCCGCAGCCAATACATGCATCTGTATTGACGGTTGGATTCCAATGAATGGATTCACGGGGTATTCCGTGCCATGGTTTTGAAAATTTTGGATCTGGCATGTCTTTTAATTTTAAATTAATATTTAAGTAGTCATTCCACCGTCAATAACCTGTGTGGAGCCTGTAATAAACTGGCTATCATCACTGGCAAGAAATAAAACCAGTTTTGCTATTTCCTCGGGTTTTGCATATCTGCCCAATGGTATAGTTTGTTCGAAGCCTTTTTTTGCTTCGTCTCCATGACTAGGCGCAAATCCTTCTTCTAGGGAACGCATCATTCTGTTATCAACCGGGGCTGGGTTGATGGTATTCACCCTTATTTTCCTAGGTGCAAGTTCAAGGGCTAAATTTCTCATTACACCTATTACAGCGTGTTTACTTATCACGTAAGCACTGACATTTGGTGCGCCACCTAATCCAGCAACTGAGGAACTCATAATGATACTACCTCCATCTTTCATTATAGGTGTAATATATTTATTGCCTAACCAGACACCTTTTACATTCACTGCCATTACTTTGTCAAAAATTTCTTCGGAATAATCAGTAACGGGCTTTACCATGCCTTCAATACCAGCATTATTAAAGAATATATCTACTTTTCCGAATAATTTTAATGCTTTATCTGCGTAATGCTTTACATCAGCAGCTTTTGTGACATCGGCAACGCAATAGGTCACATTTTTGCTGCCCAATTCATCTACTGCCTCCTTTAAAGATTTTTCATTAAGGTCTACTAACGTCACCTTTGCCCCTTGCTCTAAAAAAACCTTGGCTGTTATTTTACCGATACTTCCCGCGCCACCAGTGATGACCGAAGTTTTGTTTTTAAGTTTTTTCATTCTTTTTAATTTACAAGTTATAGTTTAGTTAAGTGGCTTACTATTAGGTAGTTATTTAACATTTTACTTATTAGCGTGCCTTAATTTGAGGAAGCTTATTTATGACCCTACGGTATCTTTAAACTCAATAAATTTAAATAAATATGTTTTAAGAAACTATGATAGATGTCAGTTACTATCTCTGCTCTCCATTGAAGTAGAGCTACTAGGAAGTCTTTCTGATTATGACCATATCCCTAAATGCACGCACTCTATTTTAAGCTTCCTAATTTTAATAGACTTCGATATTTTTGTAATTTTCATTCCACTTTCCCCTACAAAATAAAATAAACCGC
>CAYMDB010000015.1:0-18098 GCA_964388865.1 uncultured Flavobacteriaceae bacterium | reverse complement strand
CTTAAATCCATCTGGGTGAGGCCGTCTGGGGTAGCGTCGTCGCAGACTTCTAGGGGAGCAGGATTCGTAAGTGTGACTTCAGGAAGTACAATTACCGACTCTGTACTCGTGGAAGGACATAGGCCATTCGTTGAATATTGAACAGTATAGGTTGTATCTTGAACTCCATCCGTAATAAGACCTGTTACACTATCAATTAGAGCTCCATCCGTTGGTATTGGATTAAATGTAAACTCACCACCTGTAAATCCAGTAACAGTTGCCACTGCTCCATCGCAGGTAGGATTTAAAACAAAGGACGCATCTTCAGTGGATAATACACTAAAGGTCTGTGAGCTCGTGGCAGAACATGCGCCTAAAGTAGTGTATTCTATGGTATAACTTTCGCCTGGTGTTCCATTTGTAACCGTTCCTGTTAAAGCATCTATAACTGCTGCATCATTAGGACTTGGATTAAATATAAAATTACCACCTAGAACACCCGTAATGCTTGCGTCTGCACCATCGCATGTGGGTACCACCGTAAAAGAAGCATCATCAAAAACCGTTACAGTCGCATTAACCGCTACTCTTGTTGCGGATGCACAAGCTGTAATTGCATCTTGTGCTTCGGCATAATAGGTTCCTTGATTATTAACTACTAAGGTTATGCTATTTGACTCTAATAGATTGCCATCACTAGGAGCATCAAACCAATCTACACTGATACCCGTTGGCACCGTTACAGTTAAAATGGCTTCATTTGTATCACAATCTAAACTCACATCTCCATCACTAATGGGAGCATTAGGAAAAACTGTAGTAGTAGACACTGTAGTTCTTACAACGGAAACACATCCTGTTGTTCCATCAACCGCTTCAGCATAATATGTCCCTTCATTTGTGGCAATAAAAGTTGCACTATCTGATTCCAATAACACACCGCCAGTTGCAGCATCATACCAATTTACGGTTATGCCTGCAGGAACTGAAACCGACAAAGTGGCTTCATTAGATCCACAATTAAAATCAACATCACCATTACTAAGCGGAGCATCAGGAAAATTAGTAACTGTGGTACTTACAGCAACCCTTGTTGTGGACGCACAACCAGTTATTCCATCAACGGCTTCCGCATAATAGGTGCCTTCATTTGTTGCCATATAGGTTATGCTATCTGATTCCAATAACACACCTCCTATTGGAGCATCGTACCAGTTTACTATTATACCTGTAGGAACTGTGACTGATAAAGTAGCTTCATTGGTTCCGCAATTAAATTCAACATCACCATCACTTACTGGAGCAACAGGAGGATTAGCTGCTGTCGCACTTACAGCAACTCGAGTTTCAGACACACATCCTGTTAGAACATCAACGGCTTCTGCATAATACGCGCCTGTAGCTGTGGCAGTGTAGGTCTCTGAATTTGATTGCAATAAAGCTCCACCAGTGGCAGCATCAAACCAATTCACCGAAATACCAGTTTCAGGCTGCACTGATACTACAGCCAGATTTGCATTGCAATTGAAGTCGACATCACCATTACTAACAGGTTCATTCGGACTCGGATTAACAAGTATTTGATACACATCAGAAAAAGTCAGACAATCTAAATTATTTAAATTAGCAGCAAACTCTGCCACTTTTGCACGGTAATAGGTGGTTGTGGTAAGACCTGTAATTGCGAGAGCGGCATTCGTTTCACCTGCAATATCGGTCCATGTGTTTCCATCTGTACTTTCCTGCCATTGATAAAAATGATCACTAAACACTGTAAAATCTGGTATTGCTGTAATGGTTTCAGCATAGGGGGTTTCTGAGTTACAGATAGACGTTGAATTAGCACCGCTACCATCTTCAATCGCAATTAAATCACCACAACTTTTAAACACAATATCGTCAATAGCCAAATCATTACCACAACCGCCTGAACTGTTATTCAACATTTTCAGAATGACTGAAGTCTGACCTGGTACGGTTTGAAACACCAATGCATATTGGTTCCAATTTGGAGTCACAGTGCCCGGAATGTTTCCTGTTGTACCTGAAGCTAATAAATTGGTGTCTGTATTATCCCAAATTTCAAATCTTACGTTTACAGGAATGGCACCAGCACCACAAAATCCGTTTGCAGGTGTCAAATTAATCAACCATGATGAAAACTCATAGGTTGTCTCTTGGCACAAGCCACTAATTTCCGTTCTATAAAATTCGCCAGCACTGGCATCTGAATTGATAACGAGCATCCTTCCGTTGGTGTCACCAGGAGTCACATCATTAACATTTAGCCAATCAAAGTAGTTTGTGGTACTAGTTACGGCGTAAAATCCATCGTCGGGTGGTTGCCCGTTAGCATAAGTGTAAGACGTTGTGCCTGGGGGTAAGGGAGACTGCCCTATTCCTGTACCAAATGTATCAGTAAAAATAGGATCACCAGAATCTCCCTGACAAAATCCAAGCTGTCCGTAAGCCTCTATAGTCAACAGAGAAAAACAACAAAATAGTATGACTTTAGGTATTAAAATAAATTTCTGCACGTTCAAATATAAAGATAAATTTGTGTGACAACTTTTATATACCCTTAAGAAGTCTGTTAAAAGAAACCCTGTATTGGTAATGTATAGTTTAATTAAATTTTTAAAGCGCCACAAGATAAAATTGCTGTTAGTTACGAGCTTTCTCGTGGTTTATTATTTCTGTTTACCGCAACCACTCTTTAAAAATCCGACCGCAACCGTAATTACTAGTAAGTCTAACGTATTATTGGGTGCAAGTATTGCACAGGATGGTCAATGGAGGTTTCCTGAGACGGATAGTGTTCCTGAAAAATTTAAAATCTGTATTCTTCAATTTGAAGATGAATATTTCTACAAGCATCCTGGTTTTAATCCAGTTTCAATTTTCAAAGCCCTAAAAGACAACTTCAATTCTGGTTCTGTAAAACGAGGGGGGAGCACAATTACTCAGCAAGTTATTAGATTATCTCGGAAAGGACCTTCTAGAACGTACTTTGAAAAACTTAAAGAATTGATTCTCGCCACCCGATTAGAATTTAGATTTTCAAAAGATGAGATTCTTAAACTTTACGCTAGCCACGCCCCATTTGGCGGCAATGTTGTTGGGCTAGACGCTGCGGCCTGGCGGTATTTTAATCGGGATGCAGCATCTCTATCGTGGGCTGAAAGTGCGACCTTAGCTGTTTTGCCCAATGCACCGGGATTAATCTATCCTGGTAAAAATCAGAAACAATTACGAGACAAACGCAATCGTCTCTTACAAAAGCTATACACAAATGGCCTTATCGATAAATTAACGTATAGACTGTCTGTAGCGGAAGGACTGCCACAAAAACCTTATCCCTTACCTCAACTTGCTCCTCATTTATTACAGAAAGTGAATACAAACCGTCGTGGTGAGCGCGTGAGAACCACCGTAAGCGTAAAGCTTCAAGAGCAAACCAATGCCATTGTAAAACAACATTACGAGGTGTTGAAGCAGAATGAAATTTATAATATTTCAGTATTAATATTAGACGGGAATACGCGCGAAGTCTTGGCCTATGTTGGCAATTCTCCAACGGATAAAGCCCATCAAAACCATGTTGATATTATAGATAAACCCAGAAGCACAGGGAGTATTTTAAAACCTTTTTTATATGCTGCTATGCTCGATGCGGGCGATTTATTACCCAACACCCTAGTCCCAGATGTACCTACACAATTTGGAAGTTACCAACCTGAAAATTTCAACAAATCTTATGAAGGCGCTGTGTTTGCCAATGAAGCCTTATCACGATCTTTAAATGTCCCAGCGGTTCGTATGCTTCAGGATTTTGGATTGGATAGATTTTATAATTATCTGAAACAACTTCAACTTAAGGATTTAAAATACAATGCGAGTCATTACGGGCTTTCTTTAATTCTTGGTGGTGCCGAAAGTAATCTATGGGATTTATGTAAGAGCTACGCTGCCATGGCGTCAACCCTCAACCATTTTAATGAAAGTTCTAGTCAGTACTTTTTAAATGAATTCTCTCAACCCATTTTCGAGTTTGGTGAAACTTTAAATTTTGGAACCCTTAAAAAGGAAAAAATAGTTTTTGATGCTGCTTCCATTTATTTCACTTTTGAAAGTATGAAGCAAGTGAATAGACCCGAAGGAGATGATAGTTGGGAATATTACGACGCTTCCCAAGACATAGCCTGGAAAACAGGCACCAGTTTCGGGTTTAGAGATGCTTGGGCCATAGGTATCACAAAAGATTATGTGGTTGGTGTTTGGGTAGGCAATGCCGATGGTGAGGGCAGGCCAGGATTGGTTGGTGTACAAACTGCCGCACCTATTCTCTTTGATGTTTTTGATTTACTTCCGAAAAGCAACTGGTTTACAAAACCCTTTGACGAAATGCTAGAAGTGACTATTTGTAAAAAAAGTGGTTATAGAGCCTCTTCCATTTGTGATACCACTGAACTACGCTTCATTCAAAAAAGTGGTCAAAAAACAGCAGCCTGCCCTTTTCATAAATTGGTGCATTTAGATACTGCCGAACAATTTCAAGTTAATTCCTCATGTGAGAACCTGACTGACATAAAAAATAAGTCCTGGTTTATATTACCTCCTTTACAAGCTTATTATTATAAATCTAATAATCCGTTTTACAAATCGCCGCCACCATTTAGAGAAGATTGTAGCGATACAGCTACGACTTCCATGGAATTCATCTATCCTAATCAGCAAAGCACCATTTATTTGCCCAAAGATTTTGACGGTACTACTAATCCTTTAATTTTAAAAATAGCACACTCAAAACCAGAGCTTATTCTATACTGGTATATTGATAATGAGTTTATTGGAACCACAAAAGACATTCATGATATGGCTGTATTACCGACATCTGGTATACACATGATTACCGTTGTGGATGCGCTTGGCAATGAACTAAAACACAAAATTACGATTTCAGAGTAATCACATTCCTATTCAAATCCTTACTTTTGTAACTCTAAACAAACTAACACAATGGAAATCGTTCAATTTATTCACTCTTACTGGGCCTATTTGGTATTACTCGTTTTAGTTATCGCCACATTTAATGCGATTTTTAAATTCTTTGGAAATAAAGAATTTGATGCTAAAGATTTTAGAATATCCCTTTTTGCACTGATAACTATGCATATTCAGTTATTAATTGGTATTGTGTTGTTCTTTTTGAAGGATTACTTCACTATGATTGAAAATATTGGTGGCATGGGAGAGCTTATGAAAAACAAGGCACTGAGAAACTTAGTTGTAGAACATCCACTAACTATGATTATTGCCGTAGTGCTCGTCACTATTGGATATTCTAAACACAAAAAGAAATTAACCTCTAGACCAAAATTTAAATTGTTAGCTATATTTTACACTTTAGCGTTAATTTTAGTTTTAGCAAAAATTCCGTGGAATCTTTGGTTCTAAAATAAAAAAAAGGCGCCTAATCTAAAGAGCGCCTTTTTTTATTGCTTAAGAATTCCTGATTATCCTTTCGCCATTTCTGTCTCATCGGTGACTTCTTTAATGAGATAAATATAAACAGGAAAGTGATCGCTAAAGCCATCAGAAAAGCCACCATCAGCAAAACTTCTCAACGGATAACCTTTAAAACGGCCGCGCTTATTAGTTAAATAAGCTTTATTATAAATACCAGCTTTCCAGAATCTGTATGAGGAATAATCGTCTTCTATAAAGGGTTGTGTCATCATAATTTGGTCAAACAAACTCCAGGCATCTCTGTAGGCTGTTGTTCCGTAACCCTTTTCAGTGAACATTTTTTCGAAAGGATTATAAATTCCTTTTAGTGGCACCTCGTCCTTTTCTTTCTTTGCTTTTAAAGCGTCCTTGACACTTGCGTTGGTAGGATCGTCATTTAAATCGCCCATAGTTATAATCTTAGCATAAGGATCTACAGATTGCAAAGAATCTATAATACGCTTATTCAATTTTGCGGCACCTACGCGTTTAGATCGGCTTCGGGCTTCACCGCCACTTCGCGACGGCCAGTGATTTACTAAAACATGAATTAAATCACCATCTAACTTTCCAATGACCAATAATTGATCTCTTGTGTAAACGCGTTTCCGCGATAAATCGTCATAAATAAGTAACTCGTGAGAACTAGAATCTATAGGCCTGAACAAGGCCTTTTGATACAACAATGCTACGTCAATACTTCTACGATCTGGCCCTTCAAAATGAATAATTCCATAATCTTTTGGCAATAGTAAAGGATCATTAACTAAATCTTCAAGAACCGCTCTATTTTCAATTTCGCAAACGCCTATAATTGCTGGTGAGTTATTCGCTTTATCCCTTCCTATATCGGCAACGACTCGCGCCATATTTTTAACCTTCTTTTTATACACCTCAGAACGATTGGCTTTGAGTTCCATAATAGGACTTGCCTCATCATATTTTAAGGGATCGTTGATGGTATCAAATAAATTTTCGAGATTGTAGAAAGCTACGGTATGTATCTTAAAACGTTTTTCTTCTTGGGCCCAAACATTGGTAACCCCGATTAGAGCAATTAAAAGTAAAAGTGATTTTGAGAACGTCATTTATTAATATTATCTAATTGTTATTTCAAAGGCAAAATCTTGGCCAAAAGTATGTATTTATTAGAAATAATGTACATTTGCTCGCATTAAATAACCTTAATTTAATGCACACTAACTAACAATTTTAATATTTGGCATGAAAAAAAGTTTTTTACTCTTTCTGTTCTTAATTGCCTTTGGTTTGACAGGATTTGCACAGCAGACCCTTATTAAAGGAAGTGTTTTGGACGGAACCACAGGAGAACCCATTCCTGATGTGACTGTTACTATTGAAGAAACCGGACAAACAACCAAAACCGATGCTAAAGGTGAATTCAGTTTTACTGAAAACGTACCACTAGGCGAGCAAGTTTTAAAGGTGGAAAAAATAGAATATGCAACCAAACGGTATCCGATTATTGTTAATGAAGGGAAGACCGTTGATATCTCAGGAATGACCCTCGATTTTGATTCGAGCGACAAAAGAGATTTATACACTATTTCTATTTCAGATGACAACTTAAATAGTGAGGATGATGGCTTAACAGACAATATCTCGGGCTTATTACAAGCCTCAAGAGATGTTTTTCTCAGTGCTGCCGCATATGATTTTAGCGCTACATTTTTTAGACCACGAGGTTTAGACAATGCTAATGGCAAAGTTCTTATCAATGGTGTTGAAATGAACAAATTATTTAATGGAAGACCACAATGGGCTAACTGGGGTGGTTTAAATGATGTGCAACGCAACCAGGTTTTTACTATGGGGATGTCTGCTAACGATTACAACTTTGGTGATTTGGCAGGAACCAATAATATTATTATGCGTGCCTCTAAGTACAGAAGCGGCGGCCGTATTTCTTATGCCTCTGCTAATAGAAGTTATACCGGAAGAGTTATGGCAAGCTACAGTTCTGGCTTACTAGAAGGGGGCTGGTCTTATTCTGTTTTAGGATCGAGACGCTACGGTGAAGAAGGCTATGTAGACGGCACTTTATACGACGCCAATTCATTTTTTGTAGCGGTTGAAAAGCAAATTAACGACAAACACAGCATCAACTTTACAGGAATTTACGCGCAAAACAGACGTGGACGTTCTACAGCGATAACACAAGAAGTTTACGATCTTAAAGGTCGTACTTATAATCCGTTTTGGGGTGAATTAAATGGTGAGCAGCGCAACGCCAGAATGCGTAAAACCAATGAGCCCATATTAATGTTGAATCACTTTTGGGATATATCCTCTAAAATTAAATTAAATACTAACGTCGCTTACCAGTTTGGTGAAATAGCAAACTCTCGAATAGATAATGGAGGTACACGTCAAGTGGTCATTGACGGAGAAAGTGTTTACTTGGGTGGGGCTAGAAATCCAACGCCAGAATACTATCAAAATTTGCCAAGTTACCATTTGCGAGATGCCAACCCTACTGCAGGTGACTATCAAGATGCTTATCTAGCGCAGCAAGCCTTTTTAAACGACGGTCAGCTAGATTGGTTTGCCTTATACGAAGGAAATGCAACCTTGAAAGCTCAAGGTGGAAATGCCTTATACGCTGTTCAGTCTGATGTTATAAAAGACCAGCAACTCACGTTTAATTCTATTTTAGATGCTGAAATGGCAGACAATATTAAGTTAAGTGCGGCCTTAAACTATGCCCATTTAACGAGTGAAAACTTTGCGCGTCTCGAAGACTTATTAGGTGGCACAGGCTATTTAGATGTGGACTTCTTTGCTGAAGAGGATGACAATGCTATAGATGAAGAAGTGTCTGAAAACTTAGCACAGAGTGATTTGCGTAATCCTAATAGAATTGTTGGCGAAGGTGATCGCTACAAATACAACTATGAAATGGATGCCAGTGTGATAAGTAGTTTTGCCCAAGCACAATTTAAATATTCCAAAATCGATTTTTATGTAGGTGCCAATGTGTCTCAGACCTCTTACCAACGAACAGGACTTTACGAAAATGGATTCTTTAGAGGAGGAGGAAATGATGGGTCTTTCGGAAAAGGTGATAAATTAGACTTTACCAATTATGGAGTAAAGGGAGGTCTTACTTATAAAGTTACTGGTAAACATCTAATTGATGTTAACGCGAGTTATTTTACAAAAGCACCAAACATTAGAAATTCATTTAGCAACGCCAGACAAACAAATGCTACGGTGATAGGATTAGAAAGTGAAAAAATTCAATCTGTAGACGTCAGTTATATCTTTAGATCACCAATAGTTAAAGCTCGGTTAACTGGGTTTTACTCCGGTTTTAAAGACGGAAGCGATATCGGTTTTTATTTTACAGAAGATTTGGCTGGTTTAGGCGTTGACTCTGGTGATGCATTTGTACAAGAAGTTCTTACCAATGTAGAACGACGACATGTTGGTGTGGAAATGGGTATTGAGGCACAGGTAACACCAACCATCAAACTTAAAGCTGCAGCTTCTATGGGGCAATACACCTTTCAAAACAATCCAAATATGTACTTAACAAGTGTCGATTTTGATGCGCCTGTAACTTTTGGAGACGGCACAACCCAATTAAAAGATTACCATGTTGCAAGTGGACCTGAGAACGCCTACCAGATTGGTTTTGAATACAGAGACCCAGATTACTGGAATATAGGTGTAACCAGCAACTTTTTCTCAAATGCCTATTTAGATATTAGTAATTTAGCACGATCTGCTAATTTTACATCAGATTATGACGGTAACACCTTTAATGATTATGATCCTACGGTGGCAAAAGAATTGTTGAAACAAGAACAATTTGATAATTATATGTTGGTGAACATCATCGGTGGAAAATCTTGGAGACTTAAGGATTACTTTGTGGGCTTCTTTGCCACCATAAATAACGTCTTGGATCAAGAATACAAAACCGGAGGTTTTGAACAATCCCGTTTAGCAAACTTCCGAAGAGTCAAAGAGGACAAATCGCGAGATAATGGCCCTGTGTTTGGTCCGAGATATTTCTTTGGTAATGGTACTACTTATTACCTAAACGTCTATGTAAGATTTTAAAAAGCTATGTTAGAACAAAATAAAACAATTACAATGAAAACTTTAAAAATTAACAAATTAATACTTTTACTAATAGGTTTAGTAGTATTTACAGGCTGTGTTGAAGATGATGACTTTAATGCACCAAACACATCCATCGTTGAACCTATATTTGAAGACACCGATGTGATTTCTCAAATCAGTAGTGTTGCTGGTGAGCTAGCTCAAGCGCAAGGCTTTAATGAAGAAGACCCTACTTTAGACTACACGGATGAAAACACAACCTATGCCTATATCTTCAATGAAAACAATCTATACATGGAAGGTTACGTTATTTCATCTGATGAAGGAGGAAATTTCTTTAAAGAATTACTTATTCAAGATAAACCTGAAAACCCTACCATAGGAATTAAAGTTTTAATTGATGTTAATCCGTTATTTGTGCGATATGAGCCCGGTAGAAAAGTGTATGTTAAATTAAATGGACTCGCTGTAGGCATTACTAACGGCGTTTTGACTTTAGGAGCTCAAAACGGTAATAGCGTAGGTAGAATTTCCACTGCGGATGAAAATAAAGTTATTAAACGCTCTGCAAATTTAACTACTCTAGTGCCTTTACCTATGGATTTTACGGATTTTAATGACGCTAAAACAAATCTGTTTATTGAATTGCAAGATGTTCAATTTAATAGAAATCAGGCTTTAGGAGATAGCCCTCTAAGCTATGCCTCTGAAGCCTTTGATGAGTTTGACGGTGAGCGTAACTTAGAGACTTGTTCTAATGGTTCTACAAGAGTCTTTAGTACGAGTACATTCGCTGATTTTAAAAGTTTAACGCTGCCTTCTGGTAGAGGACGTATGAAGGCCATTTTAACCAAGGATTTCAGAGGGAATACTTTTAATATTGTTATAAATACACCTGAAGATATCAATTTTGATAATGCTGAACGTTGCGATCCAGTTGAGATAAATTGCGGTTTGGCCTCCTCTCAGAGCACAATAAATATCTTTAGTGACGATTTTGAGAGTCAAACTCCTTTCTCGCCTGTAAGTGGTAACGGTTGGACAAACTATATCGAGGCTGGAACTAAATCATGGGAAGCGTATACAGATAGTGGCAGTAATGCATCACTAGGTATTTCTGTAAGAATTGGATCTTATCAGTCTGGTGATGTCAGTTCTATTGCATGGCTTATTACACCAGAAATTGATTTAGACGCTCAGACTAATGAGACTTTCGTGTTTAAAACATCGAATAGTTTTGACGATGGAAGTGAACTTGAATTGTTATTTTCACCTGACTGGGACGGAGACGAAGCAACCATAGAAACTGCAACCTGGGGTATAATACCTGCCGCGACCATTGTTTCTGATGATGACAACTTTACAGCTTGGATTAATTCTGGTATTGTTGATTTATCTTGTGCTGATGGAACAATACATATAGCGTTTAGATATGTTGGTAGTGGAGACTCTGATTTTGACGGAACCTTCGAATTAGACGACATCAGTATTAATGGTCAATAATTAGTATATCGTATATCAAAATATGTAAAGCCACATCTGTATATTTTTAGATGTGGCTTTTTTATTTCCCATAAGTTATGTTAGACACCTTTTATATTACGCTATTAAATTACTACAAAAAGCGCTGGGGAAAAACGAGCCTTAAGATTGCTTTGTTTTATATTAATTTTTTGGAGCTAGCCTTTATTTTAGCTTTTGGAGCCTTCGCTTTGGCCTTTGCTAGACAGATGAAAATGATGGTGCTGTCTTCAACTAAATTTTGGGTCGTATTCGGTTTAGTAGCCTTGTTTATTATTTTTAAAAACTGGATGCGCTATAATGGTAAGAAGCGCAATATTTTAAATGCTAAGCTTAAATCGCAACGCAGGTCTATTTATCTATTATGGCTTTTGCCATTGGCAAGCTTGGCACTTGCACTTATTTTGCTTCAACACTAATACTGCAAGGCTAAGATATAGGAAACACGACCTCTAACAACCAAAAAAGGCATTGCCATGCTCTGTCTTAAAATTCAAAAATTTCACTGTTAATCTAGTGTGCACTGCCTGCGCATTTTGACAAATATTCTGGACGATGATTTCATAGGGTATCCATAGGGTATCCATAGGGTATCTATAGGACTACCATAGCGCATATTTAAGCCTTCTTTTTGACTTCTTAAGGTTGATGAATTTACCATGGGAAACTATTTTAATTTAATAATTTCAGAATTGAAATTGTAGCCCTAAAGATTTTCGGACTAAGGTTTATTTGAAAATAACATAAAACTGATTACCTCTATTATAAACACTTAGCATTGCGACGCGCTAATTTCGAAAGATATTATTTTTACAATGCAAAAACGCCATCCTTTCAGATGACGTTCTAATTTATATTATAGTCTGTTTCTTTTGATTATTTGGCTTCTTTAGCTTCAGTACAACATGGTTTTTTGCAGTCTTTAGCACAGGCTAACTTCTCAGCTTCGGTTTTATCTTTACAGCACTCTTTTTTACAATCGGCTGAACATGGTTTTGCTTCCTTACCAAAGTCCTCAACAATTTTCATGTCTTTTACTTTATAAACATCGCCTACTTTGGCCACTGCTTCTTCTAAAGATTGAGGAGTTACTTTAGCTTCGTCGTATTCTACCATAGCTAAACGCTTTTCAAAGTCAACTTTTGCCATTTTTACACCTTCCATTTTCGCCATTTTCTTCTCAATGGTTTTTGCACAGCCCATGGCACAAGTCATGCCATCAATACCAAACTCTACTTTAGCATAATTAGCATTGGGATCTAGATTTTGCGCCATTTCCATTTTAGGACTTTCTATCGCTACGGTTTTAACTTCTGGTTGTGTTTCATTTTTACAAGATGATAAAGCCAAAGCTAATACTGCAACAAACACTATTTGTTTAAATGTCTTCATAAATTAAAACTATTAAATTTTGGCTAAATCTAATAAATATTGCCATTTCTTTCGACATAATTAACGATTTTTGTGATTCTTTTACATGTCATTTGTATGAATAACCCTAATACAAAGTGGATTTATCTCTTAATACTCTCTATTATTTGGGGAAGTTCCTTTATTCTAATTAAAAAATCTCTTTTAGGACTTACAGCCTACCAAGCGGGTGCATTAAGAACTGTGATAACAGGACTTATTCTTCTTGCTATTGGTTTTAATAGCCTAAAAACAATCACCAAAAACAAATGAAAATGGCTTTTTCTTTCTGGATTTTTAGGATCCTTTTTTCCGGCCTTCTTTTTCGCCATTGCAGAAACTGAAATCGATAGTGCTGTAGCTTCGGTATTAAATTCCTTAGTTCCTTTAAATACGATCTTGCTTGGCTTTGCTGTCTTTAAAATAGCTTCAAGCAAACGGCAAATCGTCGGTGTAATTATCGGGTTTATCGGAACCTCTATTTTGATTTTTAAAGGCTCTGAATTAAACCCCAATCAAAATTATCTCTATGCTGGTTTTGTGATTGCCGTTACTATAATGTACGCCACTAATGTAAATATTATTAAGCGCTATTTGCAAGATGTGAAACCCTTGGCCATTGCGACAGGAAATTACGTTTTTATAATTATACCGGCCTTTATTGTCCTAGTATTTAGCGATTTTTTCACTTCGGACACCTTTGATAATCCTGAGCTCATACCTGCGCTTCTATACATAAGCATTCTCTCTATTTTTGGAACTGCCATGGCGAAAATTATTTTCAATAACTTAGTTCAAATTTCGACACCTGTTTTTGCCTCCTCAGTCACTTATATCATGCCAATTATTGCATTGGTTTGGGGCCTTATAGATGGTGAGTCTTTTAGTTTTATTCAAGGTTTTGCGGCCTTGCTAATCTTAGTTGGTGTATATCTATCGCATCGCCGTAAGCAATAAAAAAACCGAAGCTTTCACTTCGGTTTTTATATAAATTATAATGAACTTTAATCCTTAATCAAAATCAGCATCTGTGACACCCTCATTAACTTTTACTTCTTTAAGTTCAAAAGTAATGACCTGTCCCATCTGCGAACCTTCTCTTACTGCAGGAAATTTTAAGCCCTCAAACTCTTGATAATCTTTCAAGAAGGTTTCTTGACTTTGTGTTTGACCTTGCATAGAGGTAGTTTGTGTTTCTTTAACTTTAAGGCCTGTTTCTACATCGTAAAAATACGCTAAGCTTACTACATCGCCTGGCACTGTTACAACATAAGCGTCTTTACCATCTACTTTCTCTATTCCTGTTAATTCTACATTATTTGCTGTTAACAGATTCAACTCAGTAAACAAACCTGCCATGGCACTCATATCTTTTGCCATGTTTTCTGGTAAAGCATTTTTATTGATAAATGATGCTTCTTGAGTCGTAACAGACGTCATCATTGGGCTGCCATTCATTAATATTTTTTGAGCAAGCTTACCGTCCATACGTTTTTCTTCGCTTACAATTGTAGCTCCCATTGCGTTAGCTTCGTACTTTAATAATATGGACTTTAAAGCTTCAATGGTGGTCTTACCGCCAACAGCATCTAAATATTTGTTTAATACAGAATTGACATCAACACCTTCAGGTAGAACAACTTCATATTTAGGCTTTTCAGTTGGATTGGCATACTTATCGAAGTACATGATAGGAATTCCTGTTTTTTCAAGATTATCTAGGACTTCGCTTCCTTTACCAACAATCACTATTCTCGCATTTTCAGGCTTCATGTACTTATTGGCTACACGTGTAACATCCTCAGCGGTTACCGCATTAATTTTTTGTAAATACGTTGTATAGAAATCTTTTGGCAAGTCATTTAACTTAATGTTTAAAGCGTAGCTGGCTACTGTTTGGGGATTTTCTAATCCCATTATAAAATTACCAACGTATTTTGCTTTGGTGTCTTTAAGCATTTGAGAATCTACAGGTTCTGTTCTAATACGATTAATTTCTTTTAGCGCTTCAACAACGGCGCTATCTGTAACCATATTTCTAACCTTGGCCGTGGCATTAAAACTTCCTGCTCCATATCTATTAGCACTTAATCTTGAATACGCGCCATAAGTATATCCTTTATCTTCACGTAAATTCTTAAATAGGTAGCCTTCACCTCCACCACCTAGGATGCTATTTGCAATGATGCTTGCATGATAATCTTTATCATTCATTTTAAGATCTACACTATTTTTAATAGCAATACTAGATTGTGAAGCATTTGGTAAATCCACAAAATTAATTTGAGTGTATTGTGCATTGGGATTCACAGCAGGAATAGTTGAACTGACATCTACAAATTTTTTCCAAGAACCAAAATATTTTTTAATTTGTTTTTTAACGGTACTTAAGTCTATATCGCCAATAACAACTAAGTATGCATTATTGGGATTGAAGTATTTTTCATAATACGCAACAGCATCTCCAAAAGTAACATTGTTTATGGTTTCTTCAGTTACAAATTCCCCGTAAGGATGTTTTGTACCGTAAAGCAAAGCATCACCAACACGACCCGAAATAGCATCAATACTTTTCGCTTCTGCCTTTAAACCTTCAAGAAGTCGCTCTTTTTCTTTGTTAAATTCTTCTTCGGTAAGTAAAGGATTAATTGCAGCATCACCCATTAATTGCAATAGTCTTTCAGAATATTTTGAAAGTGACCTTGCATATCCTCCACTGATTCCAAGATTTAAACTAGCCCCCAAGAAATCTATTTCATCATTAAATTCATCTTTAGGAATACTTGTTGTTCCATTGCCAAGCATACTACCAATGAGACTTTCAACACCCGCTTTTTCTCCTGATGTACTCGGTTTGTTATCGATTCTTAAAGAATAAGAAACTCTTGGGAGTTTATGATTTTCAACGACAAGAACTTTTAATCCATTTTTTAATTCAAATTCACTTGGAACTTCCAATGAAATTGTCGGTTCTGGTCCTGGTTTCGGTTGAACTGATCTGTCTATTTGTGCATTGACATTAACTACTGATAGTAAGACTAGTAGAATAAATGCTGCTAATTTTGTTTTCATTTTATAAATAATTTTCATCTTATTGTTCATCTTGTTGTGGTAAGTATTCAATTTCTACTCTTTGATTTGGACTCAAATATTTTTTTGCTACCGCTTGAATATCCTCTCTTGTGATAGATCTGTAAATTTCTATTTCTTTATTAATTAAATTCACATCACCATATAATAGGTAGTAAGTTGCTAAAGATCCTGCGATACCCTCAACACTAGCGTTTGCATTTACAAATTGATTTTCAAATTGATTGATAAGTTTTTGATGATCGCGCTCTGAAATTAATTCAGTTTGCATTTTTAGTATTTCCTCGTCAATTTCAGTCAATAAAGTATTTAAAGTGACTTCACCTAATGGAAGGGCGAACATGGCGAAAATATTATAATCCATTTGGGGAATATTTACCGCTTGAACCGCCAAGGCTTGTTTTTGATTATCGACTAACTTTTTGTAGAGTATAGAACTTTTACCACCACTTAAATACGATGAAATCATATCTAAAATGTAGGCATCTCTATTTCCAAAACCCGGAGTTCTGTAAGCTGCGAGGATGGCTGGGATTTGAATGTTTTTATCGTAAGCTTTTGCTTTTTCGGTTTGCGTGATAGGCTCTTCCTTTGGGAAATTTCTAACCATTTCTTTACCTCTTTTAATCTCACTAAAGTAGGCTGTGACTAAGTCTTTTGTTTTTGAGTAGTCTATATCGCCAGCTACAATTAATACGGCATTGTTTGGACCGTAATAATCATTAAAATACGTGTTAAACTCATCTAGAGTTGAAGCATCTAAGTCCTCCTGATAGCCAATGTTAGGATCTTTGTAAGGATGAACTTTAAAAAGATTTGTACCTAAGGTTTCAAAGATTTTACCATAAGGAGATTCGTAACGTTGACGTTTTTCTTCTTTTACGACTTCGTTTTGAGTATCTACACCCACTTGATCAATAACAGGATGCAACATACGTTCGGATTCTAACCAAAGTCCAAGCTCTAATTTATTTGATGGAAACAGCTCATAATAATAGGTTCTGTCTTGGGAGGTATTGGCGTTAAAGGTTCCTCCATTAGCAGGGATAATTTTCATGAATTCCCCACGCGCTATATTTTCTGTTCCCTCGAATAAAAGATGCTCAAAAAAGTGAGCAAAACCAGTGCGAGGAGCCTCAGCGCTTCCCCCAACATCTTTTCCACCGACGTTATACATTACAGAAGTAATAACAACAGGAGCCGTGTTGTCTTTATGCATTATAACGTGCAGTCCATTGTCTAAATCGAATTCTTGAAATTCTACTTGCTGTGCCTTGGCGTAAAAACCAACGAGCAACAGAAGTGAAAGCGTAAATAAGCTTTTTTTCATTTTTTAGTGTTTTAAAGTTTAAATTGTTTTATTGTAGGTCTTGTTAATTTGCAATATGTTACATAAACCCTTACAAAAATAAGGAATGATTCGGCTTTTTAACTTAATAAAATGTAAAAACCTGATAATAAAACGCATCTGTTTTGGAGACAACAGATGCCAACAAGATCAATCGGATGAAAAACTCCCCGAAAACCCGAAAAACGTTTGTAGATTAAGAATTTAGAAGTATATTTGCACCCGCCTAGCCGGACAGGCAGGTCCGCTTTCTGAGAAGAAAGCATTTTATTTCATAAACAACTAATAAAAACGTTACGCTATGTACGCAATTGTAGAGATAGCAGGGCAGCAATTTAAAGTTGCAAAAGACCAAAAAGTTTTTGTTCACCGTTTATCTATTGAAGAAGGTAAAAACGTCGCTTTTGACAACGTTCTTTTAATAGGAGATGGTAGCAATGTTACTTTAGGCGCCCCAGCTATAGACGGAGCACAGGTAAGTGCAAAAGTCTTAAAACACCTTAAAGGTGACAAAGTAATTGTCTTTAAAAAGAAAAGACGTAAAGGTTACCGTGTAAAAAATGGACACAGACAATCTTTAACTGAAATCATTATTGAAGGCATTACAGCTTCTGGAGCTAAAAAAGAGACTCCGAAGAAAGCAACTAAAAAAGCTGAACCAAAAGCAGAAGCGCCTGCCGCGCCTAAAAAAGCCACTGGTAAAGCTGATGATTTAAAGAAAATTGAAGGTGCTGGACCCAAAGCTGCTGAGGCTCTAGTTAACGCTGGATACGAAACTTTTGCTAAAATCGCAGAGGCTCAACCAGAAGAATTAAGTACTATTCTTTCTGAAGCGAGCTCAAGGTTATCGCACATCGTAACAGATACTTGGCCAAAACAAGCTAAATTAGCTGCTGAAGGCAAATGGGATGAGTTAAAAGAATTACAAGAAAAACTAGACGGTGGAATTGAAAAGTAATTTTCAAGTTCATTTAATAATAACAACATAAAACCTTAAGACAATGGCTCATAAAAAAGGAGTAGGTAGTTCGAAAAACGGTAGAGAATCAGAATCAAAACGCTTAGGTGTAAAGATTTTTGGTGGACAAGCTGCTGTGCCAGGAAACATTATCATAAGACAACGTGGTAATACACATCACCCTGGTGA
>CAYMDB010000014.1:0-18267 GCA_964388865.1 uncultured Flavobacteriaceae bacterium | reverse complement strand
CTGTGAAAGGATACACATCTGGTCCGCGCTGACAAGAACTATTCAGGTTTACACGACACACTAAATTTACTAAGGTGTCAATTAATGGTGCTAAAGTTTTTACATCTTTGCCAAACAAACTCACTTGCTGTCCGTAATTGGAAGCCGCCATGTCGTCTAAAGGTTGTTCAATATCACTAAAAGGAACGACAGGAATCACCGGTCCGAATTGCTCTTCTTGAAACACACGCATATCTTTAGTAACTGGATACAAAACCGCCGGGAATATGTAGTTTTCAGTGGTTTCACCTCCTTTTTTATTCATAATTTTCGCCCCTTTTGCAAGCGCATCATCAATCAAATCTTGAATGTAAGCGGGCTTATCTGGTTCTGGTAAAGGTGTTAATTTGGCACCAACTTCCCAAGGATTACCAAATTTAAGGGCGTCCACTTTTGCGGAAAAACGCTTGTTAAATTCTTCGATTATCGCTTCATGAACATACAATATTTTTAGAGCGGTACAGCGTTGACCATTAAATGAGGTGGTACCTGCAATACATTCGGCAATGGCTAAATCTAAGTCAGCATCCTTTAAAACAATAGCTGGATTTTTAGCTTCCAATCCAAGTACTAAACGAAGTCTGTTACTTTTAGGGTGCTGATTTTGTAACGCATTTGCAGATTTACTGTTTCCAATTAAGGCCAACACATCGACTTTACCAGTTTGCATAATGGGAGCGGCTACGGTTCTTCCTCTGCCATAAATAATATTGACAACCCCTTTTGGAAAGCTATTTCTAAAGGCCTCTAACAAGGGAGAAATTAATAAGACACCGTGTTTTGCGGGTTTAAAAATGGCGGTATTCCCCATTATTAAGGCGGGAATCAAAAGTGCAAAGGTCTCGTTAAGCGGATAATTATAAGGTCCTAAACACAATACTACGCCAAGCGGTCCTCTTCTAATATGGGCATGTACTCCATCGTGTTTTTGAAATTTAGCACTATTGCGATCCATTTGCTTGTAATCTTCAATAGTATCGTAAATATAATCTACGGTTCTGTCAAATTCCTTTTCAGAATCAGGTAGGTTTTTACCAATTTCCCACATTAAAAGTTTCACTACCTCTGTGCGCTTGGTTTTCATTTTTTCAACAAATTTTTCCATGCACGCAATTCGGTCTACAACTTTCATGGTTGGCCACAAACCTTGTCCTTTGTTATATGCCACAACTGCTGAATCTAGTGCCTGTAGGGCTTCTGTTTTTCCTAGTGTAGGTATTGAACCTAGCAATGTTGGTTGATAAGCTTCTGTAGAAGAAATTGAAGAATACACTTCCGAGGTGGCTCCAGCCCACGGTTTCAGTTCTCCATTAACTAAATAACTTTTTTGGTTTAACGTTTCTTTAATTTGATACTGTTTAGGAATATTCATAAAATTTTTTTGATACTAAGGTAAGAACTTTTTGTCATACTAGGAATTGAAATAAGTCAGGTTTATTGTTAAGATAATCTCCATAAACATTATGAAGTTTCATTTTGGTAATTAGGGGTTCTAAATCTTCTGGTGATTTTAATTCTAAGCCAACCACGGCGACATCATTTTCCCTATTGACTTTCTTAGTGTACTCAAAATGGGTAATATCGTCCGTTGGTCCTAAAATATCCACAACAAATTCTCTCAAAGCCCCAGCACGTTGCGGAAACTTTATGATAAAATAGTGTTTAAGATTGGCATAGAGTAGAGCACGCTCCTTAATTTCGGGTGTTCGTGTAATATCATTATTACTACCACTTATAACACACACTACATTTTTACCTTTTATCTGATCGGCATATTGATCTAAAGCGGAAAGACTCAAAGCTCCCGCAGGTTCAACTACGATAGCTTCTTTATTGTAAAGATCTAAAATTGTCTGACAAACTTTACCCTCGTCAACAGTAATCACATTGTGCAGTGTTTCCTTGCAAATGGCAAAGTTTAAATCACCTACACGTTTTACGGCAGCACCATCAACGAAATTTTCAATAGTTTTTAGTGTGGTGTTTTTGTTGTTTTTAATTGAAGTTAACATGGAAGGAGCGCCTTTTGGTTCCACTCCAATTATTTTTGTTTGTGGAGAAATCACTTTGAAAACAGAGGATAATCCCGCGGATAATCCACCGCCTCCAATGGGCACAAATACATAATGAATAGGATGTTCTTTCGCTTGATCTATAATTTCTAAGCCTACCGTAGCCTGACCTTCAATAACTTTTTCATCGTTAAACGGATGAATAAAGGTTTTGTTTAAACGTTCACATTCTATTATGGCCGCATGTTTGGCATCATCGAAGGTGTCTCCTACGAGAACCACATCCACGTAATCTTCACCAAACATTTTTACCTGTTCAATTTTTTGATTTGGTGTAGGAGAAGGCATAAAAATAGTACCCTTTATTTTTAGAAGCTTACAGGAAATAGCCACACCTTGTGCATGATTTCCGGCACTTGCACAGACGATTTCATTTTCAATTTGTGTCGAAGTTAAAGAGGACATTTTATTATAGGCACCTCTAATTTTATAAGAGCGCACCTGCTGCAAATCTTCGCGTTTAAAATAAATATTAGCATCAAACTTTTTGGAGTATTGTACATTTTTAATTAAAGGAGTAACCGAAGCAATTCCTTTAAGTTTTTCTGCAGCAGCTTCAACAGCTTTAAGTGTGGGTTTGTATGTAGTGATAGTCTCTTTCATCTTTAGTTCCCGCGAAAGCGGGAATCTCATTTTTTTAATTGCAGTATTTAGGAGACCTGTCAGGTTTCCAAAACCTGACAGGTCTAAGGTGTTTATGCTAAAACCGAATCTTCTGTTTGTACCTCTGATTTTATGACTTTCATCGCGGTCATGGCAGCACGCAAGCGCTGACCAACTGCTTCAATAGGATGATTTCTAATTGCATCATTGATAGCAATCAATTCTTTGTTATCAACTCCATTTGATTTTGAAAAAGCTTCACCTATAATTGAGGTATCAACGGTTTTCATAAAGTCGGCTAATAATGGTTTACAAGCATGATCAAATAAATAGCAACCATATTCCGCGGTATCTGAAATAACGCGATTCATTTCAAACAGCTTCTTTCTGGCGATGGTATTTGCGATTAATGGCAACTCGTGAAGTGATTCGTAATAGGCAGAATCCTCAATTATTCCTGCACTCACCATAGTTTCAAAAGCCAATTCTACACCAGACTTTACAAAAGCCACTAATAAGACACCATGGTCAAAATACTCTTGTTCTGTAATGTGGTTTGAAGTTAGTTTTGTTTTTTCAAAAGCAGTTTCGCCCGTTGTAGCTCGCCATTTTAACAAGTTAACATCATCGTTGGCCCAATCTTCCATCATAGTTTTAGAAAAATGGCCTGAGATGATATCATCCATATGTTTTTCAAATAACGGACGCATGATAGTTTTTAAGTCTTCGGAAAGCTCAAAAGCTTTAATTTTAGCCGGATTTGATAAACGGTCCATCATGTTGGTAATGCCACCGTGCTTTAAAGCTTCGGTAATGGTTTCCCAACCAAACTGAATTAATTTCGCCGCGTAACCGGGTTCAATACCTTTTTCAATCATTTTATCGAAGGACAGGATAGCACCTGTTTGCAACAAACCACAAAGTATGGTTTGCTCTCCCATGAGGTCTGATTTTACTTCAGCAATAAAAGACGATTCTAAAACACCTGCTTTGTGACCACCAGTGGCTGCAGCATAGGCTTTTGCTTGCGCCCAACCTTTGCCTTCAGGATCGTTTTCTGGATGTACCGCAATTAATGTTGGCACTCCAAAACCTCTTTTATATTCTTCTCTAACTTCAGTCCCAGGACATTTTGGTGCTACCATAATGACGGTTAAATCCTCTCGAATTTTTGTGCCCTCCTCAACAATATTAAAGCCATGAGAATAGCTCAGCGTCGCTCCTTTTTTCATTAGGGGCATCACGGTTTTTACAACATTGGTATGTTGCTTGTCTGGTGTTAAATTCAACACCAAATCGGCATTTGGAATTAAATCTTCATAAGTCCCAACTTTGAAGTCATTTTCAGTAGCACTAACATAGGACGCTCGTTTTTCTGCAATGGCTTTCGGTCTCAAGGCGTAGGAAATATCAAGGCCTGAATCGCGCATATTTAATCCTTGATTTAGTCCTTGAGCACCACAACCTATAATCACGATTTTTTTTCCTTTTAAGGCGTCTACGCCCTCTTCAAATTCTGAAGCATCCATAAAGCGACACTTTCCTAATTCCTTTAATTGTTCTCTAAGGGGTAATGTGTTAAAATAATTTGACATTGTTGTTTTGTTTTAAATTGTGAGAATACTTTAAAGAGAAGAGAAAATAGACATCTTATCTAAATCCATAAATCCTCTATATTCTTGGTTCTATGTTCTAGTTTCTTTTTTAATTTTGAAAAGCTTTAAGCATCGTTGATATTTTCATTTCGTCTTTTGTCACTGCAATTCTGCCTGAACGTGTAAATTGCATAATGCCAAAAACGCTTAATTCTCTTTGTAACAATTCTATTTCCTCTTTTCTTCCCGATTTTTCTATCACAAAAAACACTTTGTTAACCGTGACAATTCTCGCACTACTTTCTTTAATAATATTTTGAATTTGACGTTCATCAAATAATAAATCAGATTTAATTTTAAACAGACAAGACTCTTGGTAAATCGTTTGATCTTCTGTGTGATAGTAAGCCTTAATTACCTCGACTTGTTTTTCAATCTGTCCGATGAGTTTTTTCATTTGTGTTTCGGTTATATTGACGAGGATCGTAAATTTTGAAACACCTTCAATCTCAGAAACAGAGGTGTTTAAACTTTCCACGTTGATATGTCTGCGTTGAAAAATAGCCGAAATTCTATTTAATAAACCGATATTGTTTTCGGTGTAAATTGAAATTGTAAATTGCTTTATTTCGTTTTCCATAATTATTCTAATCTTATGTCTGAAACACTTGCTCCTGTCGGAATCATAGGGAAGACGTTATCTTCTTTTTCAACTCTAACTTCTAAAAAAAATGGTCCTTCACAATCAATCATCTTTTTTACAGCGGCTTTTAATTCACCTCTCTCGCTTACTTTTTTTGCTTCAATATGATAGCCTTTTGCAATAGCTACAAAATCTGGATTGGTCATTTCTGTGGAAGCATAACGCTTTTCGAAAAATAACTGTTGCCATTGACGTACCATGCCCAAGAATTCATTGTTTAAGACCACTATTTTCACCGGAACTTTTTGTTGAAAAATGGTTCCTAATTCTTGAATGGTCATCTGGTAGCCACCGTCTCCAGCGATCATCACCACTTCACGATCTGGTGCCGCCATTTTTGCCCCGATGGCTGCTGGCAAGGCAAAGCCCATGGTGCCAAGACCACCTGAAGTAATGTTACTTTTGGATACTTTGAAATCGGCATAACGACAAGCAATCATTTGGTGCTGACCAACATCGGTTACAATCGCCGCTTTGCCTTTCGTTTGAATATTGATTTCTTTAATTACTTCTCCCATGGTTAATCCTTCTTTAGTGGGGTATAAATCATTTTTAATGACCTTTTCGTATTCGATTTCATACAAATCTTTAAATCGTTGATGCCAGGCTTCATGAGCATTTGCTTTCAGTAATGGCAATAGAGCTTTTAAACTTTCTTTGGCATCACCCAGAACAGCGATATCTGTTTTCACATTTTTATCGATTTCAGCAGGGTCAATTTCAAAATGAATGACTTTGGCTTGCTTCGCATATGTTTCCAAATTTCCGGTTACACGGTCGTCAAATCGCATTCCAATAGCAATTAATACATCACAATCATTGGTTAATACATTTGGACCATAATTACCATGCATTCCAACCATTCCAACGTTTAAAGGATGTGAGGTAGGTATAGCAGAAGCGCCCAAAATTGTCCAGGCCGAAGGTATTCCAGCCTTTTCAATCACGGCTTTAAATTCGTCTTCAGCTTTTCCTAAAATCACACCTTGTCCCCAAACAATAAATGGTTTTTTAGCACTATTAATCAGTTCAGCAGCAGCTTCAAGTGCATTGTAATCGGTTGGTGGCACGGGTTTATAACTTCTAATACCTGTACATTTTTTATATTCAAACTCGAAGGCTTCAAACTGAGCATCTTTGGTAATATCAATCAGTACGGGTCCTGGTCTTCCGCTTTTGGCGATATAAAATGCTTTTGCAAACACTTCAGGAATCTCGGAAGCTTTGGTGATTTGATGATTCCATTTGGTCACAGGGGTAGAAATACCTACAATATCTGTTTCTTGAAAGGCGTCACTTCCTAATAAATGAGATCCAACTTGCCCTGTAATACAGACCATTGGTGTAGAGTCGATTTGCGCATCAGCGATACCTGTGATTAAGTTAGTCGCTCCCGGGCCAGAGGTTGCAATGGCAACCCCTACTTTTCCAGAAATTCTAGCATAGCCTTGAGCAGCATGTGTTGCACCTTGCTCATGACGTGTTAAAACGTGATGAATTTTATCTTGGTACTTGTACAATTCGTCATAAACCGGCATAATAGCACCGCCAGGATAGCCATAAAGGATGTCAACTCCTTCGGCTAATAAACAACGTATAACAGCTTCACTACCAGAAATAAGTTCTGTAGTTTTTGTAACTTTTGTTTTGTTTTGTATAGTTTGAGCTTCTTTCATTATCTAATTATTATAGACCAGTCAGGTTTTTAAAACCGGGCAGGTCTTATAGTCTTTTATGAGATTCCCGCCTTCACAGAAATTTTAAAATTCATCAGTGACGCAGCCTTTTGATGCTGACGATACGGTTTTTGCATATTTATATAAGACACCACGTTCAAATTTTAAATTTGGTGCTTTCCATTGTTTGCGACGTTTTTCGAGTTCTTCATCTGACACTTCTAATACGATTGAATTGGTTTCAGCATCAATGGTAATGATGTCGCCGTTTTCAACTAGAGCGATGGTTCCTCCGTCTTGAGCTTCTGGCGTGATGTGACCCACCACGAAACCGTGGGTTCCACCTGAAAATCGTCCATCTGTTATTAAAGCGACCTCTTTTCCTAGTCCAGCTCCCATAATTGCAGCAGTAGGCTTTAGCATCTCAGGCATTCCTGGTCCGCCTTTTGGACCTTCATATCTAATGACAACCACATCTCCTTTTTCTACTTTTCCGTCTCTAATGCCATCATTTGCGTCGTATTCACCTTCAAACACTTTGGCTTTGCCTTGAAAACGCAAGCCTTCTTTACCTGTGATTTTTGCCACACTGCCTTCGGTTGCTAAGTTGCCGTAAAGCATTCTAAGATGTCCTGAAATTTTAATCGGAGCTTCAATAGGTTTGATGACGTCTTGGCCCTCTTTTAGGTCGTTGACGTCTAATAAATTTTCAGCAATGGTTTTTCCGGTAACGGTTAAACAATCGCCATGAATTAATCCTTTTTTCAAAAGATATTTTAATACAGCAGGAATCCCTCCAACAGCATGAACATCTTCCATGAGATATTTTCCGCTTGGTTTTAAATCGGCTAAAAAAGGCGTATGATCACTGATATCTTGAAAATCTTTCAATGTAAAGTCAATTTGAGCAGCACGTGCAATGGCCAAAAAATGAAGCACTGCATTTGTAGAACCTCCGAGAATAGTAACCAAACGGACTGCATTTTCAAGCGATTTTCTAGTGATGATATCTGAAGGTTTAATGTCTTTTTCTAGTAATAAGCGTAGGGCTTCACCAGCTTTTACTGATTCTAGTTTTTTATCTTCACTTAATGCTGGATTTGAAGAATTAAACGGCAAAGTCATGCCTAAAGCTTCTATTGCCGACGCCATTGTGTTTGCGGTGTACATTCCGCCACAGGCACCTGCACCCGGACACGCTTTTTCAACAATATTTTGATATTCGGTTTCAGACATGGTGCCCGCAACCTTAGATCCCCAAGCTTCAAAAGCCGAGACCACATCTAGTTTTTGTCCGTTGTGGCATCCTGAATCAATGGTTCCTCCATACACTAAAATGCTCGGTCTATTTAAACGAATCATGGCCATTAAAGCGCCAGGCATATTTTTATCACAGCCAACAACGGTGATTAGACCATCGTAACTCATGGCTTGCACAACAGTTTCCATAGAATCTGCAATGATATCTCGAGAGGGCAGAGAATAACGCATTCCTGGTGTACCCATTGAAATACCGTCGCTGACTCCGATAGTGTTGAATATTAGTCCGACAATAGCTTCATTTTTTGTCCCTTCCTTGACTAATTTTGCCAAATCATTAAGATGCATATTGCAGGGATTACCTTCGTAGCCTGTGCTGGCAATTCCGACGATAGGTTTGTAAAAATCTTCTTTTGTTAATCCAATGGCGTGCAACATCGCTTGGGCAGCTGGTTGTGTTGGATCTTGTGTTACTGTTTTGCTGAATTTATTTAGTTCGCTCATAGTTTTATTTAGGCAAAGGTCTTTTGTTGAAACTAAATTACTGGTTATGGCACGGCTTGATAGGTCTATTCTATTTGTTCATCTAAAGTCAATAGTGTTTAAGTGATTTAAATATATTGATAATCAGATCATTAATTACAAATATTTATGATGCCCAAATTTTCGAAAATTTTATAAAAAAAGCCCTCGCAATGGAAGGCTTGATTATTTATTTGATTACTAGTGTTTTTCGATGGGCTTGTATTTAGAAAGTCATGTTTAGCTTAGTCCATTACAAACTTAAATCCAGCTGAAATAATACTCGACGTAAAGCTCGTATTTCTATCGTATTGGTAAAATTTAAGATCGATGCTTTTTAGTCCAAATTTCCAAAGGTGCATGCTAGCAAAAATATCGGTGTATGATATACCAAAACCAAATTGATTGGCGGTGTATTCAGATAAATCATAGTCTGATGTGTAATAGGGGTTAGTGGATAAATTTTGGTCAAAGGGCGCAAAATAGTCTGCTGCGGTTTGCGTGTAGTATCTAAAGGAAGGATACAAGGTAAACTTATCTGTTATTTTTATAGGCACTTCAACACTTGCAGTATGCGATGTAACACCCCAATCATCGAAATAATAGCGGTAATAAGTTCTTAATACAAACATTTGGTTGATGTAATAATTAAAACGCATTCCTATTGGAGTTTTGAGTCGGCTGTCGGGTAATCGCTCTATATCATCTGCTAATTGAAATACATCCGTATTGCTTGATGAGGCGTAATTAGGGATGCTGCTGGCATTACCCACATAATAGTTATCTACATCAGCAAAATATACGCGCTGTAAAGGGTTTCCAAGCCAACCTTGTTGTGAAATCACATCGAAAAAGAAGGATATCTGTGCATTTTTACTCAGAATTTGGGAAAAACTTATCGTTGCTGAATAAGAATTTCTTGATTTGTCATTAATGCCTTCAAAACCATTAATAGGACTCCAGTCTGCGCTTGCATTGCCATTTTGATCTACTATAGTTTTTCCATTAAAAAAGCCCTGATTTAAATTGCCGTTTACCGCACTATACGATCGTAATTCTATAGGGTAGATAGGACTCCAAGTGTCTAAATACACGTTAGCACTTACCCCTAAGCTTGTATTTTTTTCATTAAACTGCTTTAAGATACCACCTCCAAAACCCAAAGAGAAATAGTCGTATTCTGAGGCGACTGACGCATTTGCATTCCATGTAAAGTTTCTATCGTCAGAGCTGTGGGCGTAATCCGCCGTAATTGTTGTCCAAATATCGCTTTGAGAGGCTCCTGAAGAGGCCACCCAGGGGCTGCCAGTAACATTAGGGCCGCTGCTGCCGTCAAACGGATCTGTATTACTTGAGGATGCGGAGCTGTAAGCAGAAAAACCGGCGTCAACTGTTAGTACATCATCGGCATTTAAAGGCAAACTGACAATTATAGACGACGCGAAATCCGTAAGGTGTTCATTACCTATACCACCAGTTACCGAGGCATTATCTCCGTCTTGGATGTAATAACTTGAAATGAAATCTATTTCCGTTGTTTCTAAAACACGTTTTTTATAAACGTTAGTAGAATCTTGTTGTGCTATGAGTCTTCCAAAGAGTAGAATAGCAATAATTAGGGTTAATTTTTTCAAAATCTTTATTTATTATAACTAATTACAGCCACAACCACCGCCAGTTTTTCCACCGTTAGCGCCCGAAGCGGCTTCTCTATATACTTGAAACGTTGTTTCGTAGCGATCTACTTTTTTTTGTGCAAGCACCATATCTGGATCGTTAATATTTATTTTTTCATATTCTTTAACAGCTACGCAGGAGCTTAAAAAAAGAACTGTTGCCAAAAGCAGGAAGGATTTTTTAATCATGATCCAAAGGATTTAATTTAATGTTAGTTGAGGTGATGATACTGTTATGTTGATCGACAATAATGCATTCCACGCCTTTTAATTGGTTTATAAAATCAAGACCTGTCTCTACACCCATTACAAAAATGGATGTGGCTAGTGCATCTGCTAGTTCTGCTGTTTTTGTAAAAATGGTAACGCTTAGTATACCTGTTGCCGGATAGCCTGTCCGTGGATCTATGATATGCGTGTACAGCACATCATTAAATTTTACATATTTTTCATAATTCCCTGAAGTGACCACAGCACTGTTAAAGACCGGCATCCACGAAAACACTTTGTCTTTATTTAGTGGATTTACAATCGCCACTAACCAATCCTCACCGTTGGCTTGTTTGCCCCAAGTATTTAAATCGCCAGAGGCATTTATAATACCTGAAACAACGCCTTTTTCTTGTAAAAGCGCTTTCGCCTTATCGGCAGCATATCCTTTACCAATGGCACCAAAGCCAATTTTCATGCCTTCTAATTTCAGAAAAACAGACTGTTCAGTAGCATCTAAAATAATATTCTGATAGCCAACTTTTTCAACAGAGGTTTTAATCGCTTCTTTTGTAGGCATTTCAGTCATGCTGCCATCAAAAAACCAGACCTTATCCATAGAGGCATAACTAATATCGAAAGCACCATTGGTAAGCTTAGAAATTTTTAAAGCACGCTGTATAAGTTGAAAAAGTTCCTCACTAACGTTTACAGGTTTGATTCCGGCATTTCGGTTGATAGCTGAGGTTTCTGAACTGGGATCCCACGAAGAAATTAATTTTTCAATTCGTGTTATTTCAGCCACAGCAGTATCGATATAATGATTTGCTTCTGTGGCATCTTTTGCAACCACAGTTATGTCGAAGCGGCTGCCCATTAATTTAAGTGCGCGTTTGTAGGGCTGTTGTGCAAAACAAACGACAGAAAGTAAAAGGGCCAAGATAGAATAGAAGGCTTTCAAATTACTTGATGAAAGCGTTGAGTTCCTTTATATAGTTTTCCGGACTAGTTTTTTTATAGCCTGTTTCACCTAAAACCTTGCCTTTCGCATCTAAAACAACTACAAAAGGAAAGAATCCGTTTTTATTATAGATTGCTGCGAGTTTTGCATTAGCTTCAATTTGTGCCTCAGTTAATGTATTTTTTTTCTTTCGAGGAAAATCGGCTTGAAGCATCACAAAATTTGTTTTTGCGAAGTTTTTAAAGGCTTCTGTACTCCAGATTTCTCGGTCTAACTTCATGCAAGGGGCACACCAATCGGAACCTTGAAAAACTAAAATAATGGGTTTGTGTTCTGCAGACGCTATGGCTTTGGCTTGGTTAAAATCCGTAAGCCATTGTTGCGCATTGAGCATAGAAAATGAGGCGAGCGCCAAAAAAGTAACCAATACTATCTTTTTCATAGGGTATTAAAGTGTAAAATTAGTGTTTAAACGCTTTTTTTGATAAATACTTACATTGATATTTATCAGTTTTTAGCTAAAAAAGCTAGTGTTCGATACTTTTAATAGCCCTTCATGGTCTAAGATAAAAATACTTCTTCCTTTTGTTTCAATAAGTTGTTCTTGTTTAAAATCTTTTAACATGCGCACCAAAGACTCTTTAGCTGTGCCCACCATATTTGACAGATCTTCGCGATTTACCTTTATTTCTGTTTTTTCGTTATTTTCTATTCTAAATTTTGAATCTAATATCAATAAATTGATGGCTGCCCGCTCGCGTACTGTATATTTCGCAAGAAGTTTTGTGGCATTTAAAAAGACTCCAAATTCATGACTGAGCATTTTTAGTAATCTGTAGGCTAGGGTAGGGGATTTTTGCAGGGCATATTCAAAATGAGTTTTAGAAATAAATTCAATTTCACAATCTGTAAGTGCTGAAGCAGAGTCGGCATATAATTCATCACTTAATAAGGCATGATAACCTAAGTATTCATTTTCCTTGCAGATGTAAAAAATATGCTTTGTTCCGAAGTTGGTGGCCGTAAACTTTTTGACTTTCCCCTTTTTAACTCTATAAATACCTTTTGGTTTCAATCCCTCTTTAAAAATGGAATGCCCTGCTAAAAACCGAAATTTCACGATATTATCTGTTATAATATGCCTCATGTCGTCGGGTAAATCTTTAAACAGATCCTTATTGTCGAAACTATAATTTGTGTTTTGAAACATCGTTATGGTCGTTATTAATTTACAGTGCCAGCTTCTATTAGTTTAAGCACCCTCTAAACTGAAGGTCCTTTTGTCTTAAGACTTTTGTATCCGGCTCAAAATTACCCTTATTTTTTAATTCTGAAAAACTAGACTGATTGTCGTTGATACTCTTTTTTTAAGGTAAGTACATTCGAGACATCGCCTATTTTAATTTTGGATAAACAAAGGATCTTCTGAGCCCTCAGAAAATTGAGTATTATTCAGCTATCAAAGTACATTATTAAAAGAATATTCATATAAAAATGGTTTTCCGGGTCGCTAATTATTTTTTGAATGGTAAAAACTTCAGTAGAGAATCCTTAAATAAGAGTTGGTCTTGAATAGTTTAAACAATTTTTTCGGTATTGTATCAATTGCATTTTTTTCTAGCTTTCGACATTTTATTCTCGACAAATTTTATTCTTTTTATTAATAAAGCCTAACGATGTTGACATGTATATTACGACATAGTTAAAACTATTAATTTAACTGCTATAAATGGAAGTAAGCCTTACGTCATGTTTATTTTATACCTTAACACGTTTAGTATTTTTAGCTTTAAGAAAAGTTATTGCTTTTTTGGCGTTACTATCATTGAAACTTTTACTTTTAGTCAGTTATCATAAAATTGATGTATTTTTTTAAATCGGTCCCTCTTCCTAAATATACTTTGTTTGATTTCGCCAAACATAACCGTTAAGATTTGGCCATTGCCTAACCAGAATTATTATCTTGGCTTTTTTCAAACACAAAATAAGAATAATGATTAAACTAACTAGATTAAAAAACCTTTCAATTGGCATAGCAGTGCTTATTATAACAAGCTGCAATTCAAACTCAAATTCTAAACCTATTTCTGAAAACCCTTTTGAAGCTCAAGTAGACTCTATTTTAGGTTTAATGACGCTTGAAGAAAAACTGGCGCAACTCAACTTACCGTCCTCTGGCGATATTACAACCGGGACTACCCAAAGTTCTGATGTCGCAAAACGAATTGAAGAGGGTAAAGTCGGTGGGCTTTTCAATATTAAAACGGCTTCAAAAATCAGAGAAGTTCAGAAAGTAGCAGTAGAAAAAAGCCGATTGGGCATTCCGCTGATCTTTGGGATGGATGTGATTCACGGCTATAAAAGCACCTTTCCAATTCCCTTAGGACTTTCAACATCCTGGAATATGGACATGATTGAAAAAACGGCCAGAGTAGCTGCCACAGAAGCTAGTGCCGATGGTATAAGTTGGACGTTCTCTCCGATGGTTGATATTTCTAGAGATCCACGTTGGGGAAGAGTTTCCGAAGGCAATGGCGAAGATCCCTATCTAGCAGGTGAAATTGCAAAGGCTATGGTGCATGGTTATCAGGGAGACGATTTATCTGCAAATAACACGCTTATGGCCTGTGTAAAGCATTTTGCGCTTTACGGTGCATCAGAAGCAGGTAGAGATTACAACAATGTAGATATGAGCCGCATTAGAATGTATAACGAGTATTTACCGCCCTACAAAGCGGCGATAGATGCTGGAGTTGGTTCTGTAATGGCTTCCTTTAATGAAATTGATGGTATTCCTGCAACAGGGAATAAATGGTTGTTAACAGATTTGCTGAGAGACGACTGGGGTTTTGATGGATTTGTAGTCACCGATTACACCGCTATTTTTGAAATGATTGAACATGGTGTTGGAGATAAGTATGAGGTTTCAGAACTCGCTATTGAGGCAGGTGTTGATATGGACATGGCAGGCGATTCGCCATCAATTCCTGCGGCATTTATTAAAACGCTTCAACAGTCTGTTGAGAATGGTAAGGTATCTATAAGCACTATTGATACTGCGGTAAAACGTATTCTTACCGCAAAATATCAGTTGGGTTTATTTGATGATCCCTATAAATATGGCAATGAAGAACGCGCCAAAACCGAAGTGTTTACAAAAGAAAATCGCGATTTTGCGCGTCAAGTCGCAACAGAATCTATGGTGTTGCTCAAAAACGAGAATCAAGTATTACCTATTAAAAAATCAGGAACAATTGCTTTAATTGGTCCATTGGCAAAAGCTGCCAATAATATGGCAGGAACTTGGAGTGTTGCTACAGACCAAGATAAATCTATTTCAGTTTTTGATGGTTTAACTGAGGTGATTGGTGATGAGGCAAATTTACTTTACGCCAAAGGAAGCAATTTAGATTACGATTTAGAGCTTGAAAATCGTGCGACCATGTTCGGTAAGGCCATTCCACGAGACGGACGTACAGATCAGCAACTCTTAGACGAAGCACTTCAAATAGCCGCAAAGTCTGATGTGATTGTTGCTACCCTTGGAGAATCTGCAGAATTTAGTGGCGAAAGTAGTAGTAGAACCAATTTAGACATTCCGCAGGTACAAAAGGATTTGCTAAATGCCTTGTTAAAAACAGGAAAGCCTGTTGTTTTGGTGCTGTTCACAGGAAGACCTTTGGTTTTAGTTGAAGAAAATGAAAACGTGCCAGCGATACTCAATGTTTGGTTCCCAGGAAGTGAGGCTGGTTTGGCTATTTCCGATGTGTTATTTGGCGCTGTGAATCCTTCAGGAAAGTTAACCATGACCTTTCCTAGAGCTGTTGGACAAGTACCAATGCACTACAATCACAAAAATACAGGACGACCCCTACAAAATTCAGAAGGTAAATTCGAAAAATATAGAACTAATTACATAGATGAGCGTAATGAACCCCTATATCCGTTTGGTTTTGGATTAAGTTATACCACTTTTGACTATTCAAATTTGACAATAGACAAATCCTCGATTTCTATGGATGGCGAAATTTCAGTTTCAGTTGATGTTGCTAATACTGGTAATTACGACGGAAAAGAAGTGGTACAACTATATATTAGAGATTTGGTGGGTTCCGTAACACGACCCGTAAAAGAACTTAAAGGATTTCAAAAAATCATGCTTAAAAAAGGGGAAACAAAAACGGTAAGATTTAAAATAACAGTAGACGATTTAAAATTTTATACTTCTAGTCTTGACTTTATATCAGAGCCAGGGGATTTTGAAGTTTTTGTCGGAACAAATTCTGATACTAATTTAAAACTTCGGTTTAAATTAGTAAAATGAAAAGCCTAGGTCTAAATGGGGTTTTGTCTTTTCATTCTTCAAATTTAATCTCAAAAAAAAGTAAGTTATACGGACACCACCAAAGGTTAAGATCTTTTAAAAGATTTAAAGATTATGGTAAAGCTTACTTTTGGTATGGGAGGCACTTTCAATGGCTTTTATTTGGATTAACTCTTAGCACAAGTCATGGATTTTGATTTTTTTAGAATAGATATTGCTGTAAATTAATACACTGTAATAAGTGACAATTGTCATATACAGTACCCTTCAGACCATTTACCTGTACTTATTGAGATAAAGCTGTAGTTGATTGTATTCCGAGCCCAATAGAGACTTATAATGATCTACTGAGGCGCAATGGCACCAATACTCGGTTTCCTTGTAACTGTATTTCCTAAAATATCTTTTTTGAGATTTAAAGGCTGCAACGAACTTGCAGTATCATTCGGTAGTAATTCTATGGTGATACCTTTATCTTTTATTAAATCTAGTTGCGTTGGAATATAGTCCGCAGCGTTTAATCCACCTGCATCTGAGAATTTTGGATTACCAAAAATAGGATCAGAATCAAAAAGTCCAATGTCTTTAGGCCAGCTTTCGCTATTGAGAAATAAATTGTTTTTAAAGACAACATCTTCGGCTAAATCACCAGACTGAGAATCGGGTTTATACTGATCACCTAAAACAGCTTTGGCACCTCCCTTTAAATAAAATATATTATTGGCAATTAAGATGCCTTTACTGGTATTGTCGATTGCGATTTTTGACACGATTGTAGCGTCGGAATACATAGTATTATTGTAAAAATAGGAATTTACAGGGCCTTTCCTTTTCTTCTCTTGTCCTTGATAACCACTGAGCCAAAATAGTTTACCCTCTTGAAACGCACCATCAACACCTTTAATCCTATGGCCATCATTAATACTGATATTATAACGGTAGGCGCAATTATAATTGTTGCCTAGTATTTCGCAAAATCCACCTGAATTATAAGCGCTAACATTGTATTGTAAAATAATGTTATCGCAATTGAAATCGATATGAGCGCCCGCTGAGTCGCCAGGACCATTGGCATATAAAAATTTATTGTTTTCGATTAATACGTTTGAAGCGCTCCAAGTCCATAGACCACTTCCTCGTCCCCATTTTCTCGTGTCGTCGTCACTACCAGAATGCGTGACATGGTTATTACTGACATGAACATCTTTTACATGAGACATTTGAATTCCTGGTCCACCAGGGCGTTCTATGCTGTTGTTTTTAATAGTTATGTTTGTAATATTCTTTTTACTTCCAGTAAGTTTTATTCCGGTATGTGAAACACTTTTAATGCTGCAATTCTCTATAATAACATCATCAATTAGAGTCTTGTCATTTTGGTTGATCACTCTAATACCCCATCCATACTTTTGTGTACCGTTAGCCGTTTTCACCTCGTCTTTACCTCGGGTAAAACCTTTGGCTTCATAAAACACATCATAAATGCTAAGTCTGTCTAAGCTTATGTTTTGCATTTTATTTGAGGTGCTATTGGTGATTAAAACACCGCAGGTCATATTAGATGGAGCTTTCAAATCATCATAATAACCATCTGCCGTTAATTGAATATTTGAAACTTCAATAAATGAGGAATCTTCTATTAATATACCCGTGGCATAGCCTTTAAAGTTTATAGTTGCTGGAACTACTGTAGGATTTGAATCCCATGAATAAGAGGTAATACGTATTGGGTTATTTTTTGATCCATTGCAATGTTTTAATTCCAGTCCTTTTGTGAAAGTTTCACCAGAAGCCAATAATAAGCAATCCCCAGGCAGGTAGTTGATTGTTGAAGCCTTTTCTAAAGTCCTGAAGGCCTTTTGTTTTGATTCCCCTGAATAGGTGTCATTGCCAAGTTTAGGGTGTACAAAGTAATCCTTAGCAAACACATGTGCTTGGCAAAGAAATGCTATTAGTACAATGAAATAGGTGTTTTTGAGATACATAAGAGGGATTTGAGACGATCTAAAAATTACCTAATAATAAGTTTTTCGGAGTAGACTCCTTCAGTCGTTACGATTTGAATAAAATACATGCCTTCAGAAAAACTACTTATATCAATACGTTCTGATTTTGAATGCCGGTAATTTTTAAGTAATCTACCTTCAGTATTAGAGATGTTAAGATCATAATTGCTGTTATGTACGTCGATATTGATATGATCTCTGGCAGGATTGGGATACATTTTAATTTTAGGTTTATCGATGTTTTGCTCAGCAGAAAGGGTTGAACTCGACTTATAGACTCTCACATAATCAACCAAGGCATCCGATAGTGTTCCAACAGCTTGACTCTGAAAATCACCATCGCCAAAACTGGCTCCAACCGAAAGCCACAGCCATTCAGGAATTTGCGGAACAAGAGGATAGCCGTTTGGATCGACTGTAAACGGAAAGGGTTTATTCGGATGAGTTGATTGAACCATGACCCCATCATAATAGACATACATCTCGTTTTCTGTCCAATGCAATCCAAAAATGTGATAACCTGAATGTAAATTAGGTGTATTAAAAGGAATCGTATGGTTTTTCCTTTGAGGGCCATAGCCATCAAAATGGACTACAGCTTTGGAGGTATTGGTGACCCA
>CAYMDB010000013.1:0-18771 GCA_964388865.1 uncultured Flavobacteriaceae bacterium | reverse complement strand
AGACCCTTATTGTCTTTGGCCTGTTGAAACATTTCAGCCCGTATAAAAAAAAGTCAACTGAGCAATCATTTTTAAACATTTCTGCCTTTTAGTTTTAAATAATCGTTAAAATGCATACGATTTTGTCCGAAATTTCGATAATATAAAGATGAATTTGTGCATAAACCTGTCAATTAAGCTCTAAATATTTTCAAAAAAAACTTGCAATTCTTTAAGGGTTACCTTACTGGGTATAATAAAAATTTATATTTTTTTATTTAACGTATTAAGAAAATCAATCGCCTAGGTTAGGATGTACCTTTAACTCGTCGAAATACCTAAATTTCGTCTTTATCCCCAAAATCATGAATAAAATTTTACTTTTAGCGACTTCGGTTGCAATATTTTGTATTACCATTCAAACACATGCCCAGGCAGTAGTGTTTGGCGAATCTGCTAGTTTCGCCCTTTTTTCAACAGATGGCGCAGTTAGTAATACAGGTTTGTCCCAGCTTACAGGAAATGTAGGTACCAACAATGGTTCTAGTACCAATTTTGGTAATGTTGACGGTGTTATGCATGATGCCGATGGCACAAGTGCAAATGCCGCAGCAGACCTTACTATTGCGTACAATGAACTGAACGCAGCTATTCCCGATTATTTCCCAGCAGCACTTTTAGGAAATGGTCAGGTGCTTGTACCTGGAACTTACTCTATTGGGCAGAGTGCTACATTAGACAATACTTTAATCTTAGATGGTGAAGGAGACGCAAACGCTGTATTTATATTTCAAGTACAGGGGTCTTTCTCATCTTCAGCAGGAGCACAAGTTTTTTTGACTAACGGAGCTTTAGCCTGTAATGTCTTTTGGAAAATTGAGGGTCTTGTTGATCTTGCAACCAATACTGAAATGAAAGGAACTATTGTTGCTAATAATGCAGCAATTATTTTAAATAGTGGAGCCTCTTTAGAAGGTCGTGCACTTTCAACTACTGGAGCCGTTACAGTATCAGGTGTTACTGTTAGAACACCGCTTGGATGTGGAACTGCAGTACTTACCGGACCAGTAGCACCTGAATTAAATTCAGTGGCTTGTTATACTGTTTTTTCCGGAAATGGTGAAGTTACCAATTCTGGGGTGTCTTTTGTAACAGGTGATGTCGGATCTAATATGGGGCTTACCACAGGTTTTCAAGCAGGAAATGTTGTCGGTACTATTCATGAGATTCCTGATACATCAACAGCACAGTGCGCACTAGACCTTAACAATGTATATGACTATTTGAACACCCTTCCAGTAGATATCGAGTTGCTTTATCCTGCTGCTTTCGGACAAGATCTTGTACTAACACCACATACTTATTTAATGGATGCGGCTACGGTTCTTACTGGAACAATGTCTTTCAATGCCCAAGGTAATGCTGATGCGGTATTTGTAATTAAAATTAATGGAGCGATTTCAACAAGTACTTATGCTTCTGTAGTGCTACTCAACGGTGCCCAGGCAAAAAATGTCTTTTGGAAAATTGATGGAGCTACAAACCTAAACGACTATACCGAATTTAAAGGTACCGTAGTTGGTAACAACGGCGCGGTTATCTTGAATACGGGTGTAGCGATAGAAGGTCGTGTGCTAAGTACAAGTGGTGGTATTACTACCTTTGGTATTGATGCGCAAATGACCCCTGGCTGTGACGCTTTAAGTATTAATGACAATACGACCACAACAAAATCAGTTGAGTTTTATCCAAATCCGTTTAAATCTTCTCTGAACGTGAAGATGAATGGATTCGATTCAAATTCAGCAGAACTTACAATCTACAATACTATGGGAGTTATTGTTTTAAAAACCACAATAACAGAAATGACGAAGTCTATCCCAATGAACCTGTCTACGGGTATTTATCTTTACGAATTAAATAGTAAAGATGGCTTACAACAGCGTGGTAAACTGTTGGCAAACTAATATCGTCAGCTTTACCATTCTAAATACTTTAAAGCCCTGCCAATAAGCGGGGCTTTTTTCATTTGATATGAGAACTAAAAGATTATTAAAATTCTATTTTGAATGAATTGATCTTGTTCCTGACCTTCAATTTTACCATTTGCTAAGAACAATAGTTTGACTTTGAAAACAAAATGAATGCTGATGAAATAAGAAAAGCAGTGAACGTCTGGTATCGTAATTGAAAATAAGGCTATAATTTATCGTGAGCATGTGTGTCTTTACCGTCATTCCACAGTGTTAGAATGTCGGTTGCCACTTGTGCACCACTTCCTGAAGCGATGGCAAACTGACTACGCCAACCGGCCAAAGTCCCAGCAACATAAAGACCATCTTCAATACGATGATCGGTGTTTTTTAACCAAATTCTATCTTTTTCTTTGGCAGCTCTTGGATGTGGTTCAATGTAATTTTCTAAACCTTTTATGGTAATTAAGCTCGTGTAACCCACAGCAACCACTACAATTTTAGCGTTGTAACTAGCTTTGTTGGTTTGTAACGTGTAGCCTTCAGAATTTTTAAGAAGTGAGGTTACTTTTTCCTTTTCTATTTGATGAACATGAGGATACAAATTTTTGAGTTGCTCCTTGCCATCTTTCAAAATAGTACGTCCTAAAGTACCTGGGCTTAAACCAAGGACGTTGTTAAACAGAGCGCTCTGGAGATGTGATGTTTTTTGATGGCTAATAATGGCAATGCGCTTATCTTGTACAAATACCTTGTCTTTTGCCGAGCCTAATACTAAGGCACAAGACAAACCTGCGGCACCGCCACCAATGATTAAAACATCAAAAGTCATTACCGTTGCTTGTGTAATTTTTCAATTTTCTTTGAAATTCTGAGAATTTGCAACAGCGTTATAGCGCATAAAGCTGCAATTATAGTCAGGATTGCGGTATAACTTTCACCGGTGAAAAGCGCGTCAAAATTTAATTTGGTTGCATTAAAAATGATAAGGCCTACGGCAATAATCGATAAAATAATAGTTAATATTTTCATAGCTTTTGTTTTTTATACCAACAACGCCTTAATGTTATGGGCAAATAATTTAACTGCAATGGCTAACAAAACTACACCAAAAACTTTTCTTATAATACTAATACCGTTAGATCCTAAGATGCGTTCAATTTTTGTTGAAGTTTTTAACACCATATAGATTAAAATAACGTTGCAAATGACGGCGACGATAATATTTTGAATATGAAATTCTGCACGCAAAGATAGTAAAGTTGTTAAACTTCCTGGTCCTGCAATTAGTGGAAACGCCAGCGGAAAAACAGAGGCGGTTAAGGCACTGTTCTCGTCATCTTTATAAAGCGTGATCCCCAAAACCATTTCTAGCGCAATAAAGAAGATGACAAAGGCACCAGCAACTGCAAAGGAGTTGACATCTATACCAATAAGGTTGAGCAAACTTTTACCAACAAACAAGAACACAATCATTATTACGCCCGCTATAATCGATGCTTTTTCGCTCTGTATATGACCAACTTTTTTGCGCAGGTCTATAATGATAGGAATGTTACCTACAATATCTATAACTGCAAAAAGCACCATAAAGGCTGTAAATATTTGCTTAAAATTTAGTTCCATTTTAGAGGGGTTTCAAATTCGCGGCAAAGGTGCGACATTATCTCAGATTTTCAATATTATTTCAACATTAAATCAAGGTCGTTTTGGCTTTGTTTTTTGTGCCAAAATTAGTGCTATTTTTGGTCTCAAATCTAGAGCAAAGAAGTTCTAAATGTTCTAAAATTTAGTTATTTTTGTCATATGTTTCAACTCGGAAAAACCATAGTCTCAGAAGAGATTATAGAAAAAGATTTTATTTGTAATCTCTCAGCATGCAAAGGTGCCTGCTGCGTAGATGGTGACGCTGGTGCGCCCCTAGATGAGGCTGAAGCCAAAATACTTGAAGATATCTACCCAAAAGTAAAACCGTTTCTTAGAAAAGCTGGTATTAAAGTAATTGAAGAACAAGGCACTTCCATTACAACAGATTTTGGTGAAATTGAAACTCCGCTTATTAATGGTGCCGACTGTGCCTACGTTATTTACGATGAAAAAAAAACGGCACTTTGTGGCATTGAGGAAGCGTATAACCAAGGCGCTATTTCATGGAAAAAACCGGTGTCTTGCCACCTCTATCCGGTTCGAGTGAAAGAATACACCGAATTTTCAGCCGTAAATTACGACAAATGGGAAATTTGTGATGATGCCTGTGCGCTTGGTAAAGAGCTTCAAATACCTATTTACAAATTTGTAAAAGAAGCGCTCATTAGAAAATTTGGTGAGGATTGGTATGCCGAATTAGAAAAAATAGCCCAAAAAAACTTTAAAAAATAGAGCGAATTACACCGGGATTTGCAAAATAATCTTTGTGCCCGAAGGAGTGTCATCTTCGTATAAATCTTCAATTCTTAAGTTGTAGGACTTAGAAAAGGCCTTTGAAAAATTAGCAAGACGTTCTTTTGTTATGTCAATCCCTACAGATTTTCGTTTTAAACGTTTATTCTCGTTTATTTTTCTTGAAGCGATTCTGCCAATACCATTATCTATAATTTCAACCGTGATGTAGTCCGAATTAGTCTTTAAAACATTGAGTTTAATTTGTTTATTTTCAGATTTTGAAGATAAACCATGCCATAAGGCGTTTTCTAAAAAAGGCTGAAGAATTAAAGGCGGTACTTTTATGATTTGGGTATTGATTTTTGGATCTACGGTGATATTAAAGTCAATTTCATTTGAAAAGCGGATATTTTCAATGTTCATATAAAGCGTCATAGTTTCAAGTTCGTCATGAAGCGTTGTTTCTTTATCCTTTGATGCCATTAATATTTTACGAATCAGTTTCGAAAATTTATTGAGGTAGTAGACGGCATTTTCTTTTTCGTTATTAATGATGTAAAGCTTTATTGAATTTAACGAATTAAAAATAAAGTGAGGATTCATTTGGCTGCGGAGCATTTCTTGCTCTAAAGTTAAAATGTGCTTATCGCGTTTTAAGGCTTTTGTTCTATTTACAATATATAAGGCAACACCCACTAGTGCGAGCAAAAGGGTAGCATAAATTAGAATTTTTCTATTGCGTTCTAATCGCAATCGCACCGCTTCATTTTCTGAGGCTAGAGCCTTGATTTGATTGTTTTTGTTTTCATTTTCATACTCTACAACAATATCTTTTACATAATGTAAATTTTGTTCGGTTAATATGGTGCGCTCAATCTCAACTCCTTCTTTATAATAGTTTAAAGCAGTTTCAAAATTGTTGTTTGCTGCACTTATTTGCGCGAGTAATTTGCAGGATTCTGCAATAGAGGATTTTAAATTAAAGTCTTTTGCAATAGTCAGCGCCTTTTTTAAGTTGTCTTCAGCGGAAGAACGCTGGTTTAAAGCAATTTCTAATTGACCCAAATTGATATAAGAGGAAGCGATGTAAAACTGGTCTCCGGTTTTTAAGGCGTTTTCTAAAGCCTCTTTTATGATGGGTTCTGCCGCTTTGTAGTTTTCTTTTTTTAAGTAAATACCACCAATACTATTATTACATATAACCCGACCAATGTCTGAATTAATAGCATTATTGTAGTCCAAGGACGTTTTATAATTAAATAAGGCTTCATCTAGATTACCTTTTGCTTCCTCAGCATACCCAATATTGTGGTAATTTATGGCTTGCCCTAATCTGTTATCGTATTGTTTTTCAATACTAAGCGATTTTTTAAATTGGTTAATGGCCATGTCGTATTGTTGCAAGGCCAAATAAATATTGCCAATACTATTTTGAGAGACAGCAATACTCTTGGTTATGGTTTTTGAGGGATTTAGTTTTGAATAGGCAATTTTTAGCGCCTTTGTATGGTAATCTAAAGCTGGTTTAATAACATCCATGCGTCGGTACGCCACACCAATCATGTTTAAGCTTATAATAATGAGTTCGTCGTTATTAGCCAGTTCTGCATAATGTTTAGCTTGCAAATGTAATTTAATAGACTGATCGTAGTAAGAGAGATTTCTATTGATGGCTCCTAAGGCATTCAACGCATAACAGGCTCCTTCATTATATCCGCTCAATTCAGCACTGCGCAATACGCGTTTCATTTGCAGACTATCGCGCTCAAACGGTTTTAAAATAGAATCAATACTTGCGTATTGTGAAGGTTTCTTATATTTAATGGTGTTTAAGACTGTCTCAAAATCGTTTTGTTGTGCAGTACTAAACGCAACTATGAATAGAGAGACGACGACTATAATTCTAGTTTTAAGCACCGAGACCTGTTTTGAGCATTATAATTTTTCTAGAAAATCAGACTTTCTTTTTCTAGCCACAGGAATTTTATGATCACTATCCATAATCACATATCCCTCATTCTTTATAAAAGCTTTGATTTTATTTAAGTTAATAATATAAGAATTGTGAATTCTAAAAAAATAGTGTTCCGGTAGCATGGCATCCACTTCTTTAAGTTTCTTTGTTACGACTATCTTTTTAGTGTTTTGCAGATAAAGTGTACTGTAATTACCGTCGGATTCTACATAAATGATATCATCAACATCTAAGAACAGTAGTTTGCCGTCTGTGTTAATTGTAATTCGTTTTTTGTTGAATTTCGAATTAAAATTGGTAAGCATACGTTCAAACTTCTCTGCATTGATGATGCGTTCGCTATATTTCTTAATTTTTGCAATGGAGGTCCTTAAATCATCGGTATCTATAGGTTTTAGAAGATAATCAATAGCGTCGTGCTTTAAGGCTTTTATAGCATATTCGTCGTAGGCTGTGGTAATAATAATGGCAAAATCGGTGGTTTTTAATTGCTCTAAAAACTGAAAGCCACCAATGGTTGGCATTTGTACATCTAAAAATAAACAGTCTGGTGTGTTGGTCTCTAAATAGGTTAAGGCGTCATGCGGATTGGTAAAAGAAGCCATAACTTCTATCTCATCGCTAAAATTGCTCAATTCCCAAATTAAGCCTTGAATAGCTTTAGGTTCATCATCTACAATTACGGCTTTTAACATGGCTTAAATCTATGAATAATTTTAAATATAAAAAGATTAATTAATACACTGGACTAAGATGTGTGTAAGGCGCTATTTTTTGTGTGGTGAGCCTAGTAAATTTTAAAAAATAGCAGCAGCCCATTAATACATTATTTCTTTCCAGCTATACATTGTAAGTAAAAAGTACAGTTCTTTGTTCAGATATTTACCAAATATTAAACGTATGTTTTAGGCAAATTAGGGACCTGCCTTCAACGAAACATTTAAGGTTACAATGCAAAGCGAATCTTAGAGGTTATTTTTTAAAATTTCATGAAAATTATTTTTCAGGGTTTTTTAATTCAGTTAGTTATTAGAAGAAAAAGAGCGTTGTTTCAGCGCTCTTTTTGTTTTTGCACGGACGCTAAAATTAGCCTGCCAAAACCACCAATAAAACCGCCTGTTAAGGTTTTATTTAACAGTATAAAACTTACAAATATAAATCCTTCTTGTCATTATTAAAATGCTCAAAAACAATTAGTTGTATATTTTTTTATCGATATGCCATTTTGCTTAGGCTGAGGCGATTTGTTAAAAACTTGTTGACAATGTTTATAAGATTGTCTTTCTTTTTTATATTCATTTTTGAATCTTTGTCAGTCCCCAATCATACCTAAATACATAAGTTCAATTTCATTAAAAGTCAACAAAAAAATGTCGCAAGCCGTAGAACCAATTTTAGCAGAAAACAAAGATAGATTTGTAATTTTTCCAATTCAACATCACGATTTGTGGGAATGGTATAAAAAATCTGAAGCAAGTATGTGGACTGCAGAAGAAATTGATTTACACCAAGATCTCACAGATTGGACTGCAAAATTAAACGATGACGAGCGTTATTTTATTAAGCACGTTCTTGCTTTTTTTGCTGCTAGTGATGGGATAGTCAATGAAAATTTAGCCGAAAACTTCGTAAATGAAGTGCAATACAGTGAGGCTAAATTTTTCTATGGATTTCAGATTATGATGGAAAATATCCATAGTGAAACCTATTCGCTTTTAATAGATACTTACGTTAAAGATGAAAAGGAAAAAGATATGCTATTCAATGCGATCGAAACCTTTCCGGCTATTAAGAAAAAGGCAGAATGGGCTTTAAAATGGATTGAATCTCCAAGCTTCGCCGAGCGCCTAATCGCTTTTGCTGCTGTAGAAGGCATCTTCTTTTCGGGTTCGTTTTGTTCCATATTTTGGTTGAAAAAACGTGGCTTAATGCCAGGTTTAACCTTCTCCAACGAATTAATTTCTAGAGACGAAGGCATGCACTGCGATTTTGCGGTTCACCTTCACCAAAATCACCTCGTCAATAAAGTGTCTAAAGAGCGTATTAAAGAAATCATTATCGATGCGTTAAATATTGAAAGAGAGTTTATCACAGAATCACTTCCCGTAAGTCTTATTGGAATGAATTCTAAATTGATGTCTCAATATTTAGAGTTTGTAACCGATGGTCTATTAGATGATTTAGGTTGCGATAAAGTTTATAATACAGCAAATCCTTTCGATTTTATGGATATGATATCCCTTCAAGGTAAAACCAATTTCTTTGAAAAAAGAGTAGGGGATTACCAAAAAGCTGGAGTCTTAAACAAAGAGGTCGAAGAGGATAAATACAATATGGATTTCGATTTTTAGTAAGTGAACACCGGTTTTTAAACTTGCGCTCCAGAAGTTGTTGAAACCAATCTTGAAACTTTCCCCTTTTTTTTAGGGACTATCGAATCATTTCGTAACTAACTTTTGTATTGAATCACTTCAGAAGTCAAGAACTTTTTGTGGTTTAATCTTTAAATAAAACTTAAACTTGATGTAATAATCTGAATACAATCAGAGTGTTACAAATACAGGTAAGGAAACTTATCACTTTTCTGAACTGGCGATTTCAGAAAAGACTAACCAATTAAATGTGTAAACTATGTATGTAATTAAAAGAGACGGAAGAAAAGAACAAGTGATGTTCGATAAAATTACGGCGCGTGTCCGTAAGTTATGCTACGGCTTAAATGAGCTTGTAGATCCTTTAAAAGTAGCCATGCGCGTTATTGAGGGTTTGTATGATGGCGTCACCACCAGTGAACTCGATAATCTCGCGGCCGAGATTGCGGCGACTATGACCACGGCGCATCCTGATTATGCCCGATTGGCAGCGCGAATTTCCGTATCTAACTTACATAAAAACACTAAGAAAACCTTTAGCGAGGTGATGCACGATTTATATACGTATGTCAATCCGCGAACAGGCAAAGATGCCGCTCTACTTTCAGATGAGGTGTACAAGGTGATTATGGATAATAAGGAGCTATTAGATTCTGTGATTATTTATAACCGTGATTTTGGTTATGACTATTTCGGATTCAAAACGCTAGAGCGTTCGTATCTTCTAAAACTCAACGGACAAATTGCAGAACGCCCGCAACACATGTTGATGCGTGTTTCTATTGGTATTCATCTCAACGATTTAGAGTCTGCCATTGAGACCTATGAGCTCATGTCTAAAAAGTATTTTACACACGCCACACCTACATTATTTAATTCCGGAACGCCAAAACCACAGATGTCGTCTTGTTTTTTGTTAACTATGAAAGACGATAGCATTGATGGGATTTACGACACCCTCAAACAAACGGCAAAGATTTCACAATCTGCTGGTGGTATTGGTTTGGCCATACACAATGTGAGAGCCACAGGAAGTTATATTTCTGGCACCAATGGTACTAGTAATGGTATTGTGCCTATGCTAAAAGTATTTAATGATACCGCCCGTTATGTAGACCAAGGTGGAGGAAAACGCAAAGGCAGTTTTGCTATGTATATTGAGCCTTGGCATGCCGACATTATGAGTTTCTTAGATCTTAAGAAAAACCATGGTGCAGAAGAATTACGCGCCAGAGATTTATTCTACGCCATGTGGATGCCAGACTTATTTATGGAGCGCGTTCAGGAAAATGCGGAATGGACCTTAATGTGTCCGAATGAATGTCCTGGGTTATCAGATGTGCACAGTGAGGAGTTTGAGGCTTTATATAAAAAATATGAAGCTGAAGGCAAAGGTCGAAAAGCTATCAAAGCACGCGAGCTGTGGGAAAAAATATTAGAATCTCAGATCGAAACAGGAACACCGTACATGTTGTATAAAGATGCAGCCAACCGTAAGTCTAATCAGAAGAATCTCGGGACTATTAAGTCCTCTAACTTGTGTACCGAAATTATGGAGTACACTTCGCCAGATGAAGTTGCGGTGTGTAACCTAGCTTCCATTGCTTTGCCAATGTTTATAAAAAATGGTGAGTTTGACCATAAAGAATTATTTAGAATTACCAAACGCGTTACCAAAAACTTAAACCGTGTTATAGACAGAAATTACTACCCAGTTATTGAAGCGCAAAATTCTAACTTTCGTCATAGACCGGTTGGTTTAGGGGTTCAAGGTCTAGCCGACACCTTTATTAAGTTGCGTTTACCGTTCACAAGTGACGAGGCTAAAAAGTTAAATCAAGACATCTTTGAAACTTTGTACTTTGCCGCAGTAACCGCTTCTATGGAAGAAGCCAAAGCTGATGGAGCATATGAAACTTACGAAGGGTCACCAATAAGCAAGGGTGAATTTCAGCATAACTTATGGAATATTAAAGACGAGGAATTAAGCGGCAACTGGGATTGGGATAAATTGCGTAGTCAAGTACTTAAGCATGGTGTGCGAAACTCATTATTAGTCGCACCAATGCCAACAGCTTCTACGTCTCAAATCTTAGGAAATAACGAATGCTTTGAACCCTATACCTCTAACATCTATACACGTCGTGTATTATCTGGTGAATTTATCGTTGTTAATAAGCACCTTTTAGAAGATCTAGTAGAATTAGGCTTATGGAATGATGAGCTTAAAAACGAAATTATGAGAGCTAATGGCTCTATTCAAGGTGTTGATGAAATTCCTCAAGAAATTAAAGAGCTATACAAAACGGTTTGGGAGATGAGTATGAAAGACATCATCGATATGTCACGTCAAAGAGGTTACTTTATTGACCAATCGCAGTCGCTTAACTTATTTTTAGAAGGAGCAACAATGGCGAAGTTAACCTCTATGCATTTCTACGCTTGGAAGAGCGGTTTAAAAACAGGGATGTACTACTTGCGTACCAAGAGTGCCGTGGATGCTAAGAAATTTACACTAACTAAAGAAGTTAAAAAAGAGCCTATCGTTGAGGTTGTTGAAGAAGAGCAAGAACATCTGGTAACACAACAAAAAGAAAAGGCTGCTAAAACGGCAGCAAAATTTAAACAAGAAACAGCCGAAGTTGAGCCATTGACGGCCGACGAAATGAAGGCCTTAATTGCCCAAGCTAAAGAAGCAGAAGGCGATGATTGTTTGATGTGTGGGTCTTAATCACAACATTCCTGCGAAGGCAGGAATCTCAGTAAATCATTTTAAAAGCACCTCTACCATGATTTAATTGGTAGAGGTGTTTTTTTGTGTATAAATTAAAGCCTAATGATTTGTCATTGTGAACTTGTTTCAGAATCTAAGGTATTGTTGGTGATACCTAAATTAAGATGCTGAAACGAGTTCAGCATGACACAGCGAGAGAAGCACTATGGATAAGTAACTTGTTATAGTCTTCCAAGTTATACATTAGATATCATATTATTAAGTTTCAATGCCTGGTCATTCTAAACTATCGCGACATCAGGACAGAATCTATGCTATTCTTCACTTTAATGTTGTAATAAAAGCCTAATGATTTGTCATTCTGAATTTGTTTCAGAATCTAAGGTATTGTTGGTTACACCTAAATTAAGATGCTGAAACGAGTTCAGCATGACACAGCTAGAAAAGATCTAAAAGAATGATGCTGTTTGAGAGCTAGGTATTTAAATTGCAAGTTTTAAAGTGAATTTTTATTTTTTGTAAAAAAGCCTAATGATTTGTCATTCTGAACTTGTTTCAGAATCTACATTATTGTTTGCTATACCGTATTTTAGTTGCTGAAGCATTCCCAGACGTCGAAACAGCATAACACAACAAAACAAAAAAAAGCATCCAATGCCGAACTTTACGGGAGGATGCTTTAATTAAATTTAGGCAAACTTGCTTTTTATTTCTCTTCCATAAGAGCAAAAAACTTGTCAATATTTGGCATTAATATAATACGTGTTCTACGATTTTTAGAACGATTAGCCCGAGAGTTATTTTCAACCAACGGCTGATAGCTGCTGCGACCTGAAGCAATTAATTGCTCTGGTGCTACATTAAATTGTTCTTGTAATTTTTTAACAACGGAAGTGGCACGTAATACGCTTAATTCCCAGTTGTCTGAGACTTTGTCGGTATTAATTGGTCTAGAATCGGTATGACCTTCAACCATCACATCTAAGCTAGGTTCAGAATTAATGACGTCAGCTAGTTTTTTTAAGATGTTATCAGCTTTGTTACTAACGCGGTAGCTTGCGGTATTAAATAGCATATCATCTGCGATTGAAATCATAACAACCGTGTCGTTAATATCTACAGCAATAGCCTCGTCCTCATTACCATCACCTGTATTAATGGCTTTATTTAAGTTGTACTGCACCGCCAAATTCATTGAATCTTTTAAGGTAGTGGCCGCTGCTAATTTTTCAGGATTTACATTTTTAAGTGTTTCACGCATGCGTTCCTGGCTTGCGCCTGAGCTTACGCTGCCGTCCTTTGAGACCTGAAATTTCGCTTTGTTGTCTAGAGTTAAGCCCTCAACATCTTCGTTTAAGGATTGTATTTTAGAGTTGTACTCATTGACGCGTGCTTCTATGATAGCAAACTTGGTCTCTAAGTCCTCTTTGGCAACTTTTGTTTTGGTAAGTTCACTTTTTATTTCGCCGTTTTCTTGCTCTAAAGCCACATATTTTTTCTTGGATACGCAAGAGCTTAGTAAAATTGCTGTGATTAATAAGATTGAAATGTTCTTCATGTTATAGTTTTAGGTTATACCTCAGTTTATAATTAGATATACGCAAAAGGTTTGCTTTTGGACGTTAATGCGTTCGCTTTCGCGAGGATATGTGAATTTAAGATCTAGTCGTGGGTAACGTTTCGCAAGCTGGTGAAGATACAGATTTACTCGGGCAATTTTCTAAAGCGAAAATATGCGTAAGGCGTTTGTTTTATGTAAACTTAACGTTAATACAACATTAGAACTTCACAAGTATTAACTTTAAAAACTAATATTGTATCCAATTTTTTAGAATTAATTATAACTAATGGGGAAACAAATTACCGATCGCAGGAGTCCTTACTTAAACGTTTTAGATTATTTAGTTAAGGAAAAAACCTTCTTTTTTATTGTCATTGCTGGTATCGCCTTAGCACTGGTATCTACTATGTTTTCTGGTAGAGCTGCCATGTGGGTAGGCTTTTTATTTGCAGCCTATGCTGCTGTTTCTAATGACAGTATACAATCTTTAGGCACCTTTATTGAAAGTAATAAGGATAAAAAATGGTGGGTTCTGTGGCTCTTTACAGGTGCTATATTTCTTGCTGTGGTCACTTTTAGTTGGTTTTATTTTGATGGTGATGTTACCTACCAGAGACTGTTAGACGGTGATGGCCAAACGAAATATCCACACCCCGAAAAATTTAACTTCTTTCAGGTTGTCGCTCCTTTGGTGTTGATCATTTTAACACGTCTTAAAATGCCGGTATCTACTACATTCTTATTATTAAGTGTGTTTAGCGCAGATTCATCTGGTATAACGTCTGTAGTGTGGAAAAGCTGGTCGGGATATATTATTGCCTTTATTCTATCGTTTTTAATATGGTATTTGTCTTATAATTTTATAAGAAAGCATTTTGCATCTAGGAAGACACATTTTTTGTGGACGGTTGTGCAGTGGACAGTGAGTGGGACATTATGGGGTGTTTGGGTAATGCAAGATGGTGCTAATATCGCAGTGTTTTTACCAAGACAGCAAACAGGATGGGAGTTTATCATTTTCGCTGCTACTATTTTTGTTGGCTTAGGCCTATTATACTATTTACGTGGTGATAAAATTCAAGAGGTAGTAAGCGAAAAAATACGGATCTCAGACGTGCGTGCTGCAACTCTAGTAGATTTTTCTTATGTCATTTTATTGGTTTACAAACTGTTTATCAGTACCGTTCCCCTAAGTACAACCTGGGTATTTTTAGGGATTATTGGAGGTAGAGAGATTGCGGTTAGCCTAATAAGGCGAAAAAACGGTTCCAAACACAAAGTGAAAGCGCTTAAAATGGTGGGTAAGGATTTCTCCTATGCTATGATTGGCTTAGCGATTTCCGTAATCCTTGCCTCTGGAGCTAATAAAGGCATAAGGACTGAAATTTGGGATTATATTACCGCACTGTTTTAAAATAAGTGAATTAATGTAAGGGGTTAGGTCTCTTTAAAGCGGTACAATATTTTATTGAGTTGTGTAATCAAGCTTATTGAATTTCTTAAAAATTTAGTGTAAAGCTTAAAATTTTTCGGATTGTAGTCTGCGCTGCGTATGCGATCAATATGTTGGCTTAGCATAGCTTCCATTAGTTCTAAAAGATCTTCAGACTCTTTAGATCGTCTTTCAAACTCCTCTAAATTTTGTTCGCTTAAATTCAATTCCAAATTTTCAAGAATACTGTTGGTTCTCTCGTCTATTGCTTGTAAATCCTTGACTTGATTAAAGGTTAGTGTTTTTCGGTTTTTGTTAATATGAGATTTACTAATTTTTAAAATTTGTCCAAGAGTACTCACCATATCTTCCATATTTTCAATGGTTAGCACATAAAATTCAGTCACCTCCTTGTCCTCTGTTGTTGTTAGAATATTATGAAATATCGCTTCCCTGAGGCTGTTAACATCGCGCTTTAATTTACTAAGACGCTTTTTGTGTTTATTCAATAAGTAATAATCTTGTTTTGCAAGATCTTTGATGATATGACTGAATAATGAATTGATTCTTATAAAGGTTGAAGAGACCAGATTAGAATCTAGGGATTCTATATTTTCCAGAATCTCGTTTCCATTAATTTCGAGCTGCGAAGCCTGTTTTTTTAAATAGAAATAGCGTACCAACCAAGCTAAAAATAGCAGCGCAGCTAAGCCAAAAAAGATATATAAATAGATATGTAACACGTTTGTATTTGATTTAAATTTGGTTAAAGATAAGGATAAGTTGGTGACGACAATAAAACGAATCACGAACAAATTACAAGGCATTTGGTTAAAAAAAGCCAAAATTATAAATTACCTAAAATATTATAAAATAGAGTATTACACGTTTAATGTAAAATTAATGTTAATTTTATGTTTCCTATATGTAAATAATTTATATATTTGTAAAGAAATTATTAAATATAAGAGTTATGAAGAAAGTGTATGTGTTTATTATTGCGCTGTTATGTACGGCAGCTCTTGTTGCTCAGGAAAAGCGTTCACTCAAGGTTAACAATGATACAAAATTAATTGAAGCAGTCTACTTTTATGAAAACGGTGAAGTTCAACAAACAGGGACTTATAATGTAGACGGCAAATTACATGGTAACTGGTACAGCTACGATGCTAATGGGAAGAAAATTGCCGCAGCAAGATATGACAATGGCAACAAGGTTGGGAAATGGTTTTTTTGGACGGATCATGTTTTAAAAGAAGTAGATTACAGTACAAACACCATAGTTAGAGTGATAGAATGGTCTAATGATAAAACATTGGTAGCCAAAAATTAGACCTCGTATAAAATTTTAAAAAAAAAAGAGCTGGGAAATTTCCCAGCTCTTTTTTTATGAAAAAATTTACATTACTTAAAGTTCATGCTATAACCAATGCTGAAGGTGGTGCCAGGTGTTCTAAAAGAAAAGTTTTCCTGTACATTTCCAAAAGATTCATATTCGCTGGCTCTGGAATCGTTAAGAACATTGTCAATTTTTAAACTAAGTTTAGATCTCTGATCTCGACCAAACGTTTTAGAAAAATTAAAATTTAAATTATTAAAAGGTTGGGTAAATACATCTGGGTTTCTACCAAAACCAACGACTTCTAATGTTTTTCCTTGGACATTGTAGAATAGTCCAGTCTCTAAACCTAAGTCAGTATTGTTATAGTTTAATCCAATATTTACCAAAAATGGGGATTGACCTTGAAGCTCTCTTGTATCATCAATCACTTGTCCATCTCTTGCAAACTGCTGTCTAGAGTCAAATTCTTGACCTTCTCCTTTTGCCATTTCAATTTCAGATTGAATTAAGGAAACGTTTACATTCAAACTTAAATCTCTGAGAGATTCTGAAATAAAATTGAAATTTTTACGACCTTCAAATTCAACACCTATTACGGTAGCTTCGTTAGAATTCCTAGGTGTAAACTGGTTAGGAGCCACATTTGAAAATGCAACAACTTCAATTGGATCTTTAAACCGTTTGTAAAAACCGCTCACCGCAAACATCTGTGCATTGTCGCCAAAAAACTCATATCTTGCATCAAAATTATTAATATAAGATGGTTGTAAATTGATGTTCCCTAAAAAGATAATGCCTGTTAATAAATCTGGAATTTGAACCACTGATAATTCTTTAAAACTTGGTCTTGCCGTAGTACGAGAATAGGATAAACGCACATTAGACTTGTCATTAACCTCATAAATAAAATTTGCCGAAGGAAATAAGTCTAGTTCTTCAATGGTCCGTTCGTTATCAAAAATCTCAGTTCCAGAATTGTTTTGTCCTGTAAAGAGTGTTGTAAAATATTCTGCACGTATACCAACAATAGTTCTCAGTTTGTCGGCAATTTTAAATTCATTAGACACGTAAAAGGCTCCTGTATTTTGCGTAGATTCAAATGTATTCGCCGGCTCAAAGTTTCCTCTTATGTAAGAACCCGAATTAGTTTCAGGCGTCCAAATATTGTCAGGTGCAAGAATAGCATCGGGGTCACCGCCAAAAGATGAGCTATTAAAACCTCTAAGAGCAACCTCATAACTAAATATGCCGTAATTACGTTTTTTATAGCTGCCTAAGGTACCAAATTTAAGCAAGGCTCTATTATTTAAAAAATCATACTTTTTTGTAAAATCTAACTTTCCTATTAAATTAAATTCTTCTAAGTCTCTCCATAAGCGTTGTGGAAAACCAGCATCAGAACTTATAGACGTAGTCCCATCAATAGGGTTGATAATAAATGTAGATAACCTAGTATCCTTATCGTAAACGCGACTCAAAGTAGGCGATACCTTCCACTCCGTACTAAAGTTACTGTCTTCACTATTGTGTTTTCCACCAATTAAAAAATTAGTTAAAGATCTTTGCGTATATTCTAAGTTATCCTTATTAACGTCTATAGAATTTGATATTTCAGTACGCTGGTTAAAGAGTGCTGATCGTTTTTCGCCGGTTTGAATGTGAAGCACATTAAAACTGTACTTAGATTGTGTCGTTTTATAAGAAAGTCCTACAAGTCCACTTAATAGCACTTTATTTTCACCTAAGTCACCAATTTGACGACGGTCAAAACGCAAATCAAAAATACTACGATCTTCATTTTTCTGATAGATACCGTTTTCAAATCCTTCGTAAAATAAGGTTTCGTTTTTGTAGTCTAATGAGGCTATTAAACCCAACTTATTGTTAGCAACATCAAATTGATTTCCGTAGTTAAAACCTAAACTTATATTTGGCGCGCTATTTTGGCGCTGAGCAGCTAAGGTTCTATTAAAGGATCTCGTAATGCCTTCTAAGCTAATATTGTCTGAGGAAGCTGGATTAGGAATGATAGCTGTCTCAGAAATTGGCAATTGTCTATTACCATCATCAAAACCTAAAAAATCCGTTCCACCACCTTCATAAGAAACGTAGTTAGATTTAAAGTTCATGTCCGGGTTGTAACCACCCGAAATTGAAAAACTCATGGTTTTTTGTGATGGAAAATCTTTTGTGATAATATCAACAACCCCTCCTGTAAAGTCTGCTGGTAAATCCGCTGACCCTGATTTTACAACAATAATGTTCTCGAGAATGTTTGTTGGAAAAATATCCATTTGAACGGTATTTTTATCAGGATCTAGCCCTGGAATATCCATACCGTTAAGAATAGATTTAGTGTAACGATCTCCTAAACCTCTTACATAAACATACTTTCCACCTTGTACTGAAACTCCGGGTACACTTCTAATGGCCGAAGCAATGTCACCAGCTCCAGATTTTTTGATGCTTTCAATAGATAGCCCATCTAAAAGTACTGCAGAGTTGCGTTGAAGATTAAGAACGGATTGTTCGGTATTCTTTCTGGCCGTTGTTGTGATTAAGACTTCGTCTAATGTAGCGGCTGATGGACCCAGCGTAACATTGATTTCAAGTACACCATTAGTAGTCACCTCTACATCAGTTATGGCTTTGGTTTCGTAGCCAACAAACGAATACACAAGGGTATATGTACCGGGTTCTAGTTCAATTGAATAAACACCGTCGAAGTCTGATGTGGTTCCTTTTTGAGAACCTTTGACTACAACATTGGCAAAGGGCAACACATCGTTAAATTCTCCGTCGATTATTTTTCCCGTTACCTTGCCTGTTTGGGCTTGAACGAATACCAATGAAAGAAAGAATATTGAAATGGCAATTAATTGTCTTAACATTACAAAGTGAATTAGGAATAGATTATATAAAAGAATAAAATGTCCAGAACACTATTTGTTCTGGACATTTATTATGTTTTTATTTAAAATGGTTAGACTTACACTTATATTATCTATCCTATTTATGATG
>CAYMDB010000012.1:0-19855 GCA_964388865.1 uncultured Flavobacteriaceae bacterium | reverse complement strand
GCCCCTTTTGATGCCATAATTACGGCTAGCGGCAACAGAATTACACAAAAAGATGGTATAATGCCACTAAGTTATAATAACGAAGGACTGCGGTTTCCCGGATTTATTGCCAAAAATAATTTTGAAACAGATAGTATTGACTTGCTCGCCTAGAATCTCATTCTAAGAAAAATCGAGTGCGTATCGTGTATTTATATTTTTTCCACCAGTAACAGTAATATGGTAAAGAAGAAAATCAACACAAATTAATGGACCTTAATGCAGAGCATCCATTATATTAATTTATATAATTATGATACGTTCAGAAATAAAATAAAAATTGAATCAATTAGACACCATAGCGTTTCAACTGCCTAATGGCGATCTCGTACCCAATCATTTTCACGTCACCGAAGTCGGTAAAATCACCAAAGACTTCATTGATTGTGGTGGTACGTTGAGATATTAGGAGGTGATGAATTCTGTATGATTTATGTTCAACTTACAAACCTATAATCTTAAATTTGTTCTATAAAGTATTTGAACTGAGAATAGGTAGTCCTTATTTACAATACAATTAATTCCCGTAACCTATCCGCCGCCTGTTCTGCAGTAATATCGCGTTGGGGCGAGCCAAACATTTCGTATCCAACCATAAATTTCTTAACGGATGCACTTCGTAATAATGGCGGATAAAAACTCATATGCCAGTGCCAATGACTATTTAAATCGTTATTTGTGGGTGCCTGATGAATGCCACTAGAATAGGGAAAAGAACACTGAAAGAGGTGGTCGTAGGCTCTTGTTATTTTTGAAATAGCATCTGCAAAACCGAGACTTTCTTCTTCTGAGATTTCAGCGATATGCCTATGATGTTTTTTGGGAATGATCATAGTTTCAAAAGGCCAAACCGCCCAAAATGGGGTTAGCACTACAAAAGAATCATTCTGGTAAAGTATACGTTCATCAGCTTTGAGTTCTTGTTTTAAATAATCTTCAAGCAAGCTGCGGTTGTTGTTTTTATAATACGCTTTTTGGTGTTCATTTTTTTTATAGACCTCATTGGGCAAGGTTGATTGGCTCCAGATTTGCCCATGAGGATGCGGATTACTGCAACCCATTACAGCACCTTTGTTTTCAAAAATTTGCACATAATTAATCATCTCATTTGATCCCAAGGTGAGGTATTCTTTTTGCCAAGTGCTCACAACTTTATGTATATCGGCAACGGCCATATCTGCCAAACTTTTTGAGTGATCTGGACTAAAACAAATAACTTTACAAATGCCTTGTTCACTCTCTGCTCTCAACAAACCTTCGTTAACTGAAAATTTAGGAGAATCTTTCTGCAATGCGGCAAAGTCGTTAGTAAACACAAAAACATCTTTATAGTCTGGATTATTTTCACCATTGATTCTTGTATTGCCAGCACAGAGATAACAACTGGGATCGTATAATGGGCGATTTTCATTAGCTATTGCCTCATTTTGCCCCTGCCATGGTCTTTTGGCTCTGTGTGGCGAGACTAAAACCCATTCGCCAGTAAGAATATTGTAACGTTTATGGGAGTAGTCTTGCAAATTTGTATTCATCATTTTTCAATATGTTTTGGTTTCACTATATGCACACCTTGTGCTAATTTTACACTATAAATGGAACAGTCTCTGCCAAAGGCTTTTCTAAATTTCTCTGAAATTTCAGCTTTAAATGCTTCGTAATTCGTTTTAAGTACCAAGTTAATGGTGCAACCACCAAAACCGCCTCCCATCATTCTGGCCCCCAGAACATCAGGATTTGATTTTGTGCTATCCACCAAGAAATCTAACTCCTCGCAACTGACCTTATAATTTTTACTTAAGCCTTCGTGCGACTGATAAAGTAAATGTCCTAATGTTTCAACATCGTCGTCAACTATAGCCTGCGCATACTGTATTACCCTATTATTTTCACTAATCACATAGCGTGTTTTTTGATAGTCCTCTAGACTTATAGTTCCTTTTAAGCGATCTAAATCCTCTTTTGAAGCATCTCTTAAGGCAGTCACATTTAATAAACGAGATACCTTTTCACAGACTTCGCGTCTGTTATTATAGGCGCTTTCAGACAAATCGTGTTTCACGTTGGTATTAATAAGCATCAATTTGTAATCTTTGAAATCAATCGTATATGGTTTTGATTCTACCGTTCTACAATCCAAGAGCAGTGCACCATTTTCTACACCAAACATACTAGCGTACTGGTCCATAATGCCACATTTAACTCCTGCAAAATTATGCTCAGCCTTTTGAGACACCAAAATCATTTCATTTTTGGTTAAACCGAGTTCAAACAGTTCATTCAAAGCAAATACAAAACTATTTTCTAGGGCCGCAGAAGAGGACATACCAGCACCACTCGGTATATTTCCAGCGAAGACAGCATTGAAATTTCCTATTGATTTACCCAGAAGTTGTAATTGAGCAACAACACCAATGACATAATTTCTCCAGCCACCTTTTGGTAAAGGTTGAATATCATTTAAATTGAACTCATAATTTTCATCTTTATTTAATGCATAGACTTTACTTTTTGCCAAATCACTTTTATGAATAGCTAGAGCAATACCCTTATTAATCGCTGCAGGAAAGGCAAAACCGTCATTATAGTCGGTATGCTCGCCTATCAAATTGATTCTACCCGGCGAAAACACGAGTAAAGGTTTTATGTTATACTTTTTTGTAAAGGATTTTCGAACCTCTTTTATGACATCTTTGCCCATCATTATTGTGTTTTAATTTGCATGTATTTTTACGGCCCAGGTTATACCGAACAATTCGCCAGGCTTTAAAACGCTTAGACCAATTTTAGTATTAAAGCTATTAGAAACTCCTGTTGTAGGCTCTATCGCCACCGTATTTTTTTTGGGAGGTGTATAAACCTGTAAAAAACTTTTTGATTCTGAGGATGATAAACTTAAATTATAAGTCGGAGTTTTGAACAATACAGTGTCTTCATCTAACTGCCAGCAATCGTCCAAAGTTTTAGTATCTAAACTCGAGCTTTCCACAGGAATAACATCTTGTAAGGCTGTGCCAATATTCCGATCATCCATTTGTAATTTTAATCGACTCTTAAAATCAATATAACTCTTATTGAGATCTTCACTCAAAAAATAGGGATGCCAACCTATTGTAAATGGGAACACTTCTTCGGCTTTATTTTCCACTAAAACATGTAAATCGAGTCCATTTGAAGTGAAGGTATATGTTAATTGAATGCTGAACGGAAAAGGAAAACCAGGCTCTGGTTTATTGTAATCATATTTGATTATTAATTGCGCAGCATCTGCATTGGCTAACTCGGACTGAATGGTAAATTTCTTATTGTAAACAAGGCCATGTAAAGCGTGATTTTCGACCTTATTATTTATATCTAATTGAAATTGTTGTCCTTCAAAACAAAACTCACCATCCTTAATTCTATTGGCAAAAGGAAATAAGATAGCAGAAGCGTAGCTACTCTTATAAGTTAGTGGATCTAAATCCGCAATAATTTGTAAGTTGTGTATCATGAACTCCTGCAAACTCCCACCACAACCAAGATCGATTTTAGCATAAAAACCAGCACTCTTGTTTTTTATTTCGACTATGTCATTTCCGGGATGATGAGTAATTGTGTACACTACAGCTTTTTTTTTACAATGAGTTTCTTATGATGAGTTGATTTGGATTTTCAATTTTTCGATGCTCTTTATTGAGGATCATTTGGGCGAGCGATTTACCCATTCGTTCAAAATCTGTTGATATTGTGGTAATACCGCCTTCAACAAGCTCTTTTAAAAGTGTATCGTTATAAGAAATTACACCGACATCTTTTGCTAGTGTTAGTTGTTGAACTTTCATCTTCTTGATAATTCGCAGTAGCCCTTTATCCTCTGGGGTTATGTATAACTCGCCCTTTTCTATGGCTCTATCTTTTAAATCTTCAACAATTTCGTAAACTATGTTTTGATATTCACAAAAGGATGTAAAACCGTTCATCATCGCCATCGGTTGCTTATCTGCTGAAAACACAAGAATTAACTTTTGGTATTTTTTGATGCGTTGTAGCAATTCTGTTAGGTTCTCATAAATGGCTTTTTCAAAATTTTGATAAACCGCTGGATACTTGTTTAAATCCTCATGCAACTGGTCTAAAATGTAAACTTTATCCTCAGGAAGCTGCTCTATGATGGGCAAGGTATTCTTAAAATTCGCCGGCATAATCACATAGTAATTATAGTCACCAACATTATCACTTATTAATTTTTTAAATAAATTGAAATTAAAGTGATGAAAATAGATATCCACTTGAATGTTTGCTCCTAAATGATCTAAAAATGAATAATATAAATCCTCTTTAAAAGCATTGAGTTCGTCAAACAATAAAAATATATTCTGGGAGATGTTAATATCCTCGCTATTTACATAGTAACCTTTACCTACTACCGACTTAATAATGCCTCTATTTTTCAGCTCATTAAATGCGGTAAGTACCGTATCTCTTGAAAGCTTATTGTCATTTTTAATTTTATTGATAGAAGGTAATTGATCTCCTTTTTGAAGCTCACCAGCATCTATAGCCGCTTCAATTGCCTGAACAATTTGCTTATATTTAGGAATTCCGATTTTACTTTTCACTTTAATCATAATAACAAATATATAAAAAAACCAACTAGTACGAACCAGTATAATAAAATTTAAATAAAATTAGTTGATAAAGAAATTAAATATCTATATTTGATGTTAAATAAATTAACTAAAAACAATCAAATCACTATGACAGCGGGCTTCCAATTACTAGACTACATCGTCTTTTCGGCTTATGCCGTACTCATATTAGGTGTTGGCCTATGGGTTTCACGAGATAAAAAAGGGCATCAAAAAAATGCTGAAGATTATTTTTTAGCCAGTAAGTCTTTACCTTGGTGGGCTATTGGGGCATCATTAATAGCTGCAAATATTTCAGCAGAACAATTTATAGGAATGTCTGGGTCTGGCTTTGCGCTTGGTATTGCAATTGCTTCTTATGAATGGATGGCGGCCTTAACTTTAATCATCGTGGGAAAATATTTTTTACCCATTTTTATTGAAAAAGGACTCTACACCATTCCAGAGTTTATTGAAAAACGATTTTCCACCAACCTTAAAACCATACTTGCCGTGTTTTGGCTTGGCTTATACATTTTTGTAAATTTAGCTTCTGTGCTTTATTTAGGCGGACTAGCTATAGAAACCATAATGGGAGTAGACATGATTTATGCCATTATTGGTTTGGCCCTTTTTGCTGCGGCCTACTCCTTATATGGCGGGTTATCTGCGGTGGCTTGGACCGATGTGATTCAAGTGGTGTTTTTGGTCTTAGGAGGATTAGTCACCACCTATTTAGCGTTAAATACAGTTTCTGGTGGCGATGGAGTTATTGCCGGCTTTTCGAAAATTTGGGAGGTTGCACCAGAAAAATTTCATATGATACTTGAAGAGTCAAATGACAACTACGTGAATTTGCCTGGTATCTGGGTTTTGGTCGGTGGCTTATGGGTTGCAAATTTATATTACTGGGGATTCAATCAATACATTATACAACGAACTTTAGCTGCCAAATCGCTTAAGGAGTCACAAAAAGGAATTTTATTAGCAGCTTTCTTAAAGCTTTTAATACCTCTCGTGGTGGTCGTACCAGGAATAGCTGCTTATGTTATGGTAAACGACCCAGCTATTATGGCTAATTTAGGAGAGTCCGGTATGCTTAACATACCAAGTGCGGAGCAAGCTGATAAAGCCTACCCATGGTTGTTACAATTTCTACCTGTAGGTCTTAAAGGAATTGCTTTTGCTGCTTTAGCGGCAGCTGTTGTATCCTCATTAGCTTCTATGCTGAATTCAACGTCAACCATTTTCACCATGGACATTTACAAACAATACATCAATAAAAATGCATCGGATAAAACAACCGTAAATGTCGGACGTTTATCTGGTGCGGTTGCTTTGCTCATTGCCGTCATCGTGGCACCACTCTTAGGTGGCATTGATCAGGCTTTTCAATTTATACAAGAGTACACAGGTATCGTGAGTCCGGGAATATTAGCCGTGTTTATATTAGGTTTATTCTGGAAAAAAACAACCAACAATGCAGCCATATGGGGAGCGGTATTGTCAATTCCTATTGCCTTAATTCTAAAATTTGCTCCAATCGCAGTATTAGAACCTTGGATGCACCAAATGGGTATTACTGCGTTGTTAACAATGGCGATCATAATGGTGTTAAGCCACCTTCAAAATAAAGGCAAAAATGATCCGAAAGGTATAGAAATCACCAAAGACCTATTTAAAACCTCGCCCCTATTTAATATTGGGTCGATGGTTGTCTGTTTGCTTTTGGCTGTGTTATACGCCTTGTTCTGGTAAAACCAACGCAACTGTTTTGAGAGATAAAACGCCTAAATTTTCTAGGCGTTTTTTTCAATCGAAATCAAAAATTACCCACTAGTACATACTAGTTGTTTTAATAAACCGTTTTAATTGATAAGATACCAATTTGTAAAACCATGAAAACTAAAATAATCGTTACAGGAGGCTGTGGTTACATCGGCTCGCACACCGCCATTGAATTACTAGAAAACAACTTCGACGTTGTTATATTCGACGATTTATCTAACTCCACAGAAAAAACCTTAGATCGTATTGAAAAAACTTCTGGTGTTCGTCCAATGTTTGTTCAGATTGATTTAAAAGACGAATCCAAAACACAACAAGTTTTTGAGTTACACAAGGACGCTAAGGGTGTTATTCATTTCGCCGCACATAAAGCCGTGGGCGAATCTGTAGCACAACCATTAAAATACTACAAAAATAATTTTTATTCACTTTTAAATACGCTAGAGGCGCAACATCAACAGGGTATTGGCAATTTTATCTTTTCATCTTCAGCAACCGTTTACGGCACACCAAATACCTTACCAATCACCGAAAACAACCCAACACAGCGTCCATTTTCACCTTATGGCAACACTAAGAAAGTGGCGGAAGAAATCATAGATGATTTTACCAAAGCTAATCCCGATTTTTCAGCGATTTCATTGCGCTATTTTAATCCCATAGGTGCTCATGAATCTGGTGATATTGGCGAGTTACCAAACGGCATACCCAATAATCTAATGCCTTATATTACCCAAACAGCCGCCGGCGTAAGAGACAAATTAATGGTGTATGGCAATGATTATCCTACTAAAGATGGGACACCTATTAGAGATTACATTCATGTTGTGGATTTAGCTAAAGCTCATGTTTTGGCTTTAAAACGTTTACTTCAAAAAGAACAGGAAAAACCTCTAGAAATTTTTAATCTGGGAACAGGCGTCGGTTATTCTGTGTTAGATGTGATTTATTCTTTTGAATCCGTAACGCAATCTAAACTCAATTACGAAATTACTGAAAGAAGAGCGGGTGATGTACCACAGCTCTACGCTTCCACCGATTTGGCTAAAGAAAAATTAGGCTGGACCACCAAAAAAGAATTAAAAGATATGATTAGTTCCTCGTGGAAATGGGAGCAGAATCTAAGAAACGAAACCAACTAAATTCATTACGATGCAGACAAGAACCACACTTAACGACCTATCCAAAGCTTTAAATTTATCGGTTTCAACGATTTCGAAATCATTATCTGGAAGTTCAGAAATCAGTTCCTTGACCCAAAAACGTGTGCGCGATTTTGCCGAAGAATGCAATTATGTCCCCAATCATCTTGCTGCTAGTTTCAGACGAGGAAGTACCAAAACCATTGGTTTGGTAATTCCGAATATTCTGAATCCTTTTTATGCAAAGGTTTTTGCTAGTATAGAAAACTACCTCGATAAAAAAGATTACAAACTCATCACAGCCCTCTCAAATGAATCTTTAGACAAAGAATCTAAAAGCATTAAAAAAATGGCTAGCGGTTATGTGGATGGTTTTATACTGTGTGTGTCTAAGGAAACTGAAATTAGCAATTCTTACGAGCATATTAATCAACTTTTAGATCAAGGCACTCCTATTGTTATATTCGATAGGATCTGCGATATTATTGATTGTGATAAAGTGATTATAGATGACTACAATACCGCTTACAACACTACAGAATACCTCATAAAGGCAAAAGGCTGCAAGAACCTAATTATGACCTCCTTAATTGACCACTTGCATCATGGAAACCTCAGAACGAAAGGATTTGAAAATGCCCTTAAAGCTTCTAAACTCAATGTAAAAGGACAGCTTTTGATTTCTGATAGTATAGAGGATTTAAAACAACAACTTCGCAAGGCTCTGAAAAAGGACCCAAGTATTGATGGCGTCTTTGGTGCGAATGAGCAAGCTGTATTAGTTGCCATAAGCGAAACGCGTCAGTTAAATGCTGATGCCTCTAAAAGCAAAGTCTTAGTTGCAGGCTTTTGTAATCAATGTCAGACCGATGCCTATCCTTCACTCATTGTCGTAAATCAGAATGCAGAGGAAATTGGCATCCAAACCGCAGAACTTATTTTAAGCCGGTTAAAAAAAGTTGAAAGAGCGGCCTTTACAACGACAACAATTTTAACCAAAATCAATTAATTTTCATCTATATTTACTTTGAAACATAATGCGTTCCTATCCTATGAAACACGAATTCATATTGAAAAATACCATAATTTTAATTTGCCTAATTCCTTTCGCTTTTTGCAACTGCCAGGGTAAAACGAAGTCTCCCGAAACTGCATCACTAATAGAAGTACCAGAAGGTATGGTTTGGGTTAAGCGGAAAACATTTTTACAAGGAGCTAAAGCTGACGACCCTTATGCCATGCCAAGAGAAAAACCCGCACATTATGTCACCGTTGATGGCTTTTTTATAGATATCACCGAGGTCACCAACAAACAATTTAAAGCCTTTGTTAAGGCCACAAATTATGTTACTGTCGCCGAACGCTCAATTGATTGGAACGAAATGAAAAAAGAGTTTCCTGAAGGCACTCCAAAACCCCATGATTCCATTTTACAACCGGGTAGTTTAATTTTTAATAAAGATGTGAATGCGGTAGTCAATATGCAAAATTATGGACAATGGTGGACTTGGAAAATCGGTGCCAATTGGAAACATCCACAAGGTTCCGAATCTTCTATTGAAGGTCAAGATGATTATCCTGTGGTGCATATAGCGTATGAAGATGCCTTAGCCTATTGCAAATGGGCCAACAGACGACTGCCAACCGAAGCCGAATGGGAGGCCGCGGCTCAAGGAAAAAAAGAGGATGCTATTTTTACTTGGGGAAATGAGCCCAAACTTTTAAACGAAAAAGCCAATACCTGGCAGGGAACGTTTCCTGTTTTGAACACCCCTTTAGATGGATTTGAATACATTGCACCTGTAAAATCATTTGAACCTAACTCTATTGGGCTCTATGACATGTCGGGGAATGTATGGGAAATGACTAGCGATTATTTCAATGTCAGTTACTACCAATCCTTAAAAGATAGTAGCGACATCGTAAATCCTAAAGGAGCTACAAAAGCATATAATCCCGATAATCCGTATGTACAAGAACGTATTATTAAAGGAGGATCTTTTCTGTGCAATGCTTCGTATTGTGCGAGCTATAGAATTTCAGCCAAAATGGGAATGAGTCCAGATTCAGGGGCTGATCATTTAGGATTTAGAACTGTTGCCACACCAGATATGCTCTCTTATTGATTTAATTTATTTGTTCTTGTTGTCTTTGATAAGTTGTATGGCTTTGAGCGCAAAACGTTCACCCAAAATTTTATAACCTTCTTCAGATAGGTGTAAATCATTTTTTATAGTTTTTCCTTGTTTGTTAATCCCATCATTGAGATCATCTGTATTTATCCAGCCAAAAGAGGGCTGAGATGTGGCTACTTTTACTTGAATATCCCTAATTTTGGTCCAATGTGGCCATTTTTCATTTTGCATATCGAAATCGCTAAGCCGTCCAATTATAAAATTAACATCTGTTCGGTTTAAATCTTTGCTGAGTTGTTGATGCAATCCTAGAAGACTAGATTCGTAAACCTCAGCAAATTTCATCCGAGCATCGCGCTCACCTTGCATCCAAATAAAGGTCACGGAGGCCAACTTTTTATCTTTAATGACATCCTTAGCTTTAAGCAGTAAGTAATCATATAAATCACCGGTAACTTCAGGACTCGCACCTTAAGGTGACTTCCAATCTTTATACCATCGACTTATGGGTTGCGAACCCATGGCATCCTTTACAAGAATGACGCGTTTATTTCCAAATTCAGCTTCAACAGTGGGTTTAAACGTTATATTAGGATCTAAATGAACCATATTAGACTGTCCAGATAAAATAAATAGATGCTTTGGTTTGCAAGATGAAACGAGGAGCACGAATAGAGCAACCCAAACAAGTGACTTAAATTTCATATGAATCGGTTTTAAAAATGGATAAATCCCAAGACGATTCCCACTCTAAATAAGGGATGTTATTTTCAAATTTTATTGGTAGCCAAACGTATCTGCCATCAATTGGATTTTCCGGTCGCCAGCGGTCTGCAGCAAAAATAAAAGCATCTTTTTTACCTAAAACAGGAATCACATAGGTGCTTTGTGACTCAAATGTTGTTTCATTTTCTGCTTGCGTACCTCGGCAAGGATTCCCAAGAAATTGCCAATCACCCAACATAGCATCAGAAACGGCCAATTTCCCTGGATTTGGTTTCCAACCCGTTAATCCCGAAGAAAACATAAAATAGTTACCATCCTTTTTAAAAATTGCAGGGGCTTCATTTCTTTGTCCTGGGAAAACACGAATGTAATTTTTTGTTAGCGATAGATAATCGTCTGAAAGTTGCGACATTAATAAAGTTTGATTCTCTTCTGAGGCCGTAATATGATATGCTAAGCCATCGTCGTCTACAAATAGCGTCATATCTCTAGACATTTGTCCACCTTCAAAATCTCTCTTAAACAAGGCTCCTTTTATGACCTTCTCCTTCCAGTTGTCGTCATTTCTCTCCACTATTGTGGGCGCTTGGTCAAAATCAACTTGAGAGAAATTTAATGGCAAAACGCCTGCATGAATTCTAAAACTGTCTAAGTAATTATAAGGTCCAGTTATTTTATCCGCCACTGCCACTCCTGTTAAAGCCGCTTTATAACCTTGGTTCTTCAATTCGTGATGAAACCACATGACGAATTTCTTAGTTTTCTTATTGTAAATAACCTTTGGACGCTCAATGATACAGCCTTTAATAAGTTTTGAATTTGGATCATCACTAACTGCTAAAGCTACACCTTTATTTCTCCAATTATACAAATCCTTTGATGAGTAAACACCAACACCGACCATGGCTTTATTACCTTCTTCACCACCGATTTTATGTTCACCAAACCAATAATAGGTGTCGTTATGAATTAAAAATCCTCCACCATGCGCATTGATATGTTGGTTGGTATTGTCTAACCATAAGGCTCCTGGCGTAAAAGATGAATATTTCTGCTGTTCTGAGTCACACCCTATCAAAAAAACCGATAGGCTTACCAAGATAAATTTACAACCCATGTAAAGTGTGTTTGAAAATAGAAATGGTTTAATCATTTTTATAGACATAAATACGCGCGTAATCAATTTCGTATTGACGCGGAAAACTTGTTCGCGCTAGTTTTTCTTCGTCTGAATGTGGGTTTCCACCCACAGCGAGGTTTATCCAATAATTACAGTTATTTCCTTTAAATGGATATTCGAGAACAGAGGTATCTTCATTTTTGGTGTCTAAGGCTATTCTCGACATAAATACATCATCTAGATACACCGTTAGAAATTTCCCATTCCCAATCAATTTCCAAACATGGTATTTTTGCAACCAATCTTCATCTGCTTTAAAACCAACAGCTTTTCCATTGATGATGTTTGAAATTTTCGCGTTTGCTGCATTTTCCTCTTTATTACCTTGCCATTTAACTCCTTTTTCTCCCTTAAAAGCAAAGTTGGCCATCATGTGTCCATTGTAGTATTCCATAACATCGATTTCACCTCCATGTGGCCAAGGAGCATTTCCAGTTGTCCAAAATGCTGGCCAAACGCCATAATCTTCGGCTCCTCCTGTTTTTAGCGGGAGTTTCGCTCTCATAATTATCATGATGGAATCATATTTTTGATGGTACTCTTTCTTGGTAATAAAACTTGCAGAGGTATATTCAGCATGTTTTCGATTGGTCTTCCAATCCGAACTATTTTCTACATAATCAGGATTCAGCACTTGTTCTTTTTTTGCAGTAATAATAAGCCTACCGCCCGTGCAAAACCCATTTTCAGCCTGATACCATTGCGCTTCATTGTTTCTTTTAAATCCGGTTTATGCATTCCAATATTCGGTTTTCATAGGACCTTCGTGATTGAATTCGTCGTTAAAAACTAAACGATAGCCATCCATTTCATTTTCTGGAGCACGATGATCAGGCTCGAAAGGATTTACTTCTTCCAACTCAACTGGATGTTCTAAATTCGTTATGCCCTTACTAGCCGTGTTTTCACAACCCGTAAAAAGTGTAACCATTATTATACATAAAACAACTAAAAATCTATTCTTAGCTTGGATCATAATATGATTATTTTATTGGCGAAATGACATAGCTAAACTCCATTGGCTCAGCTTTGATTTGATAGGCTTTATGTGGCATTGCACCCCAACTTGTATCGCCACCAACTCCCATTTGAGCGCTGTCTATATTAATATTTACCAGGTCTCTTTTTATAATATCTGTGGTATGTCTTTGCTTCTTTTGCTCCCCTGCATCAAAATCATCATTATACTGATGGTGCGCACTAAAACTAAAATGTTTTGGAGCTGTTATTTCAATACCTGTTCCCGCGGAATTTGTAAATCGCACCCACCTTGTATCTGTTTTATAGCCATTTTCTTGGGGCCGGCTATAAGGAAAGTACAAGTCTGAAACCTTAGCCTCATACTGCCCTACTAATGCCGATGTTTTTCTGTCTTGATAATTTTCATGAGGCCCTCGTCCTAGGTAATTTACTTGATCAAATTCCTGATTAATAATAAAATTGGTTCCGAATCTAGGCAGCATTGGTAGTTTTGCATCAGCCACTAAAAGCCGTGTTGTGACCTGAATGTCTCCATTAGAATACACCAAATAATCTACCTCAACTTTAGCATCTTTTGCATCAGGCAAATTATAGGCAGCTTTAAGCTTTACGGATTTATCTTTAGTAGTCTGTTCAACTAATGACATCAATTCTTGTGTATTAGAAGCCGCTTTCCATGCTCCTAATTTTTGAGGCATCTTAAACCCGAAATCATTATCGGTTATTGCCCTCCAAAAATTGGGTGTGATTCCTTTTTTAAGAAGGTTTCCATTGCCATAATCAATGGTTTGTAAGACTCCTGTCTTAGAGTTAAATTCTAGTTTAAAAATGTCATTTGTTACTACTAGCGACGAATCGGTTTTAAAAGTATTAATCGTGCCTTGTGAGCTTGATTTTGTAAAGAAATCACCTTTCTGTAGTTGTATTTGTTCATAGGCCATAATATGCGCTTTTGGAACTAAAGCACTTGCTTCAGACGTTTTTGCATAGAGATTAATATGGTAATCGCTTGAACCGTTCTCTAATTGAGGTAACTCTAAATTGAGGTTCACAGTTTGGTAGGGTTCCAAATCGATTTTAGGTAGATTTCCGGAAGATACTTCAAGTCCATTCTCAAGAAGTTTCCATGAGAAATCAAGGGTTTTCAAATTTGTAAAATCATACATATTCTTAATTTCGATGGCTCCTGAAGCTATGTCAGTTGCCTTAAATTTCACATACTGATATACCTTTTTGGTTTCGAATAACGCCGGATGTGCTGTCCGATCTGGATTAACGATACCGTTTAAACAAAAATTATTATCGTTTTGTAAATGGGCGCCTCCAAGATCACCACCGTAACCCCAGTAGTCTTCGCCAGCATCATTTTGGCTAAGAATCCCTTGATCTACCCAATCCCAAATAAAGCCTCCTTGCATGGTAGGATAGCTTTCAATAACATCCCAATAATCTTGAAAATTACCCAAACTATTTCCCATGGCATGCGCATATTCACATTGAATTAAAGGTTTTGTGCCAACAGTTTTTACATAGTTTTCCATTTGTTCAATTTTCCAATACATAGGGGCTTCAATATCAGAATTCACCATGCCAACAGCACCTTCATATTGGACAGGTCTTGTGTTGTCATGATCTTTTAACCATTTATAGGTTGTAAAGAAATTTTGGCCATTACCAGCTTCATTTCCCAAGGACCAAATAATTACACTTGCATGGTTTTTATCGCGTTCAAACATTCTAATCGTTCTGTCTAAATGCGCAGCTTTCCAAGAAGGTAAATAAGCCGGATGATTGTCCTTTTTTGAAGGATCTTTTTTGATATCTTGCGTTACGCCCATGCCATGTGTTTCAATATTGGCTTCATCAACGACATAAAAACCGTATTGATCTGCCAATCTATAGAAAAAAGGATTTTTCGGATAATGACACGTTCTGATGGCATTGATGTTGTTTTGTTTCATAATTTCCATGTCTTTGACGGTCAATTCTTCAGAAACTACGTGTCCTTTTTTTTCGTCATGATCATGTAGATTAACACCTTTTATCAAAATAGGTATGCCATTTACCAAGAGTTGTGCATTATTGATTTGAACATTTCTAAAACCCACTTTCACAGCTGTTGACTCGCCGTTAATTGTAATAACTAAAGTGTATAAATTTGGTTGTTCGGCATTCCAAGACTTTATATTAGGTATAGTTTTACTAAAATTTAGAGCCGTGTTTCCCGGACTAAAATTTACAGTTTTACTTTCGGAATAGACCTCTGTAGTCCCGTCTAAAAGTTTAACATCCACTAATTGTTTTATTGCAGCATCCGAAGAATTCTGAACTTTCAAATTAAGATCAAGTAGTCCATCTTTATAGTTGTTTTCCAAATCTGAAATCACTCTAAAATCTCTTAAGCTCACTTTATTTGTGGCGTAAACATATACATCGCGTTCAATACCTGATAATCTCCAAAAATCTTGATCTTCCATATAACTGGCATCAGACCAACGTAAGACTTGAACAGCAATTGAATTTTTTCCAGGTTTGGCGAGTTTAGAAATATTAAATTCAGCTGCCGTTTTACTTCCTTCATTATAACCCACAAATTCGCCATTAAGCCAAACATACATAGCACCGCTGACGCCAGCAAAATGCAAATAAATGTCTTTTCCATTCCAATCTTCAGAGATATCAAAATCGCGCTTATAACTTCCGTTGTTGTTGATATTGTGCGGAATAAAGGGCGGATTTGCAGGAAACATATACTTAATATTGGTGTATACTGGGATTCCAAAACCTTTCATCTCCCAGTTCGACGGCACCGCAATGGTATCCCAACCACGCAGATCAAAATCAGATTTATAAAAATCTGTGGGTCTGGCCGAAACGCTGTCGGCATAGTAGAATTTCCAAGTGCCATTCAAAGATTGATACAAGGGGGAATTTTGCCAGCTCTCATTTTTAATTGCTGAGGCCGCATCGGGATATTTGTAGAACGAAGCGGTAGGGTCTGCCCTATTGATTTGAAAAATTTCAGGATTTTCCCATTCTGAATTTTCCCATTGTGCAGCTGTATACATTGGCCTTTCAACCATTTCTTCTTTACATGAAAAAAGGGATGCCAAGGCGAATACTAAAATTATAGGTCGAATACTCATTTTAAATTATTTATTTGATTTCATCAGATGACTTGTGCTTGGGTTTTTGTCAAACATGTTAAGATATTTTGTTCGAAATTAAGCCTTTATCAAGTGATATAACTGTTAGTTATTTATGCAAAACAGACAAGATATCATTTTACCTCACTTCTGTTATTAACGCCTTGGGCTTTACGCATTGTATTACTTTTTAATAAGTGCATCCACGCCTAAAACCGAAGTCATGAAGGTTTAGAACGATAAGCACTATAACTAATTATGTCATCACCATCACAGAATTAGTCTTTTGTAAGTTTACTTCCCCACCAATCTTTGTTTGGCAAAAAATGGGGTTGCAACATATTCATTCTCTCTTTTTCAAGATTATCCCATCTTTTTGTGCGAACAAATTCTTCATATTTTATGCGTTTTTCAGCATCAAAATTTTCATCGCTAGTTGGATATTTTGCACCGACATTGGTAAGCCAATTTTTCAATTCGAAGTATAATTTTTGTTCTATTTCAGGAAAATCCGCAACACTATTGTTCTGTTCATAAGGATCTTTTTCTAAATCGTACAATTCATTGGCATTTTCTTCATAATAATGAATCAATTTCCATTTTCCTTTCCTGATTATCGAGGATGGATCACCCCCTTGATTTCCATAATGAGGATAATGCCAAAACAAGGATCTTTCTGCTAAAGTGGTATTTTGTTCAATCATTGGTCTTAAACTCACACCATCAATGTGTTGGTTTGGCATTAAATCAATATTTGCAAAATCTAATAAAGTGGGATAAAGATCAGCACCAGTTACAGGATAATCGATGGTTTTTTCTTTTGAATTATTCCAAGGCACATATATAAAATAAGGTTCTCTAATTCCTCCTTCATATTGATACCCCTTGCCACCTCTAAGAGGTAAATTTGAAGTTGAAAAATTATCTCCTGAAGAAACACCACCATTGTCAGAGGTAAAAATCACAATTGTATTTTTGTCTAAATTGGCTTCTTTCAGTGCTTTTAGAACGATTCCAACGGCATCATCCACACTTTCTACCAAACCACCATAAATAGGATTGTCTTGATATTGCCTGATGGGCAACTTTTGTTCCATCACAAAACCTGTTTCTTTGATGCCTTGTTCTTCAGCTTTGTTTCTATACTTTTCCCATTTTTCTTGATTGGTTTGAATGGGTCCATGCACTGCATAAAAAGATAGCAATGCAAAAAATGGTTTTTCTTTTGCTGTTAGCATAAACTGAGCGGTTTCATTTGCTAAACGCATTGTTAAATTTTCAGCCTTATCTCCGTCTTTTAATCTCGGATTTTTATACGGCGAAAAATAGCCTCCTCTTGGACCTCCAAATTCATAGCCACCAATATTGATGTCAAATCCATGATCTTCTGGAGAGGAACCAACATCTCCCAGATGCCATTTTCCAGCAAAAAACGTTTTGTAACCATTGGCTTTCATTGCTTCTGCAATAGTTATATCATCTTTTGGTAAAGCTTCTACATTTTCAGCGGGTAATAGCTTGTCGTGTCTGTTATGCGTGCGCCAATCCGAGCCTGTTTTTGCCCCTATCCAATCGGTAATGCCATGTCTGGCCGTAAATTTTCCGGTCATGATTGTCGCTCTCGACGGACTACACACGCGGCTAGCAGCATAGCCTTGGGTAAAAATTGTGCTTTTTGAAGCTAAGCTATCAATGTTTGGTGTTTCATAATAGGTACTTCCGGTAAAGCTTAAATCGTGATAGCCTAAATCATCTACCAACACAAAAAGAATATTTGGTTTTTTAGGTTCTGCTGAGACACTCTCGTCCAATGAAGTTTTTTGTTCTTTACAGGAGGTACCTGTTATAACGAGAAAAATGAGTAATATTAAATTGTATTTCATTCTTTTTTGTCTCTTGTTACAAGTCACAGTTTTTAGGGCTATGGCTTGATTGAACTTTTCTAACCTGCTTTAGCCTACACTTTTATTTTTAAATAACCAATTGTAAACTCAGTCTGAGTATTCAGCACAAATTTTACACTATTTATTTAAAATTTGGTTGTTCTGTATCGGTGTAGGTTTTCCCTCGTATGGCTTCAAATTCTTCAATCATTTCTCTTAGTTTATCAGGGTTAGCTCCTGCAAGATTGACATCTTGATGCGGATCTTCTTTTAAATTATAAAGTTGTAAGTTCTTAGAGTTTCCTGTTTCAACACCTTTATTTTTAAGTACTTTAGGACCTTTGTATGCTGGAATAAAGACCCAGTCCCCTTTTCTAAACGCCGTACGAGAGGTGGCTTCAATAATGAGATTTTCTCGACCTGCATCTGTTTTACCCAATAACAAATCAAGATGATTTTCACTATCGCGTGTTGTCGTATCACTTCCTGCTAGCTCAGCTAATGACGAAAGTAAATCGACTTGAGATAGTAAGGTATTTGAAGTTCCTGCATTAATGTTTCCTTTCCAATAGCTTACAAAAGGCACGCGAGTACCGGCCTCTAAAAGACTGTATTTACCTCCACGGAATTGCCCAGAAGGCTTGTGATTTCCTAACTTTGTTATCGCATCATCCACGTAACCGTCGTCTAAAACCGGCCCATTATCACTGGTGAATATGATTAAGGTATTTTCGAGCAGATCTTCGCTTTCTAAAGTTTTAATAAATTCTCCCAGACACCAATCGGCTTCGACAATAACATCTCCTCTGGGGCCCATTCCTGAAGAGCCAGCAAAACGCGGATGAGGAATTCTAGGGACATGGGGTTGTTGCAAGGCATAATATAAAAAGAAAGGTTCATTTTTATGTGCTTTAACATAGTCTTGTGCTTTGGTCAAAAAATGCTCGGCCATATCGACGTCCACCCATTGAGCAGATTCACCTCCTTTCATATAGCCAATTCTAGGAACGCCATTCACAATGGTATTACTGTGCTGAGGATCGCCAACCATATGTAATAATTCTGGATGATCCTTACCCGTAGGCACACCGTCAAAATTTTTGTCGTAATTCACTTGAATCGGATCGTTTGGGTCTAAATTATCTACAAAGCCGTTATTAATGTACACGGTAGGCACGCGGTCTTGTGTTGCTGCCATAATATAACTATAATCAAAACCCACCTCGTTTGGGCCTGGTGAAATTTGTGTGTTCCAATCTACATTGCCGCTTCCGAGTCCTAAATGCCATTTTCCAACAATGCCTGTGTGATACCCTTGAGATTTTAAAATCTTCGGAATAGTTGTTTGTGCTGTGTCTATTAATAAAGGGGCAGTACCTGGTAAAATTTTGGCATCTTTATTTCGCCACGGATACGTTCCTGTTAAAAGTGCGTACCGACTCGGAGAACAAGTTGCTGATGTGGCGTATGCATTGGTGAATTTTAAACCATTATTTGCAAGCCTATCCATATTTGGTGTTGCAATTTCAGTTGCTCCATAAGCACCGACATCCCCATAACCTAAATCATCCATATAGATGACCATAATATTTGGCTTAGACTTTTCTGGAATAGAGGTGTCTGCTTGTTCTTTTGTATCGTTTTTACAGGATATAAAAAAACCGACAAGAATTACATATAATAAAATTTTAGGGTTTTTCATAAGGGAATTTATTTTGAATTATTTTGGTTTTGTAAATCGGTTAGGGTGTTGTTTATTGTATTTGGTATCTGACGATAGTCCAAGAAACACAGGATCTATAAGTTGCAATTTCCAGGTGTTATAATCGGTGTTTAAGGTTTCTAAAAGCGTATTGTTTTCTAACATAAAATCAGGATTCTCAACTCTATTTTCACTCAAATTAAAGAGTTGTGCTTTATGGGTTGTGGCGATTAACTTTTTACCCAAACTGGTTCTCATCGCATATTGGTTTTGGTTATATTTTCTCCAAAACAAAAACTCATGCGGACTGCCTTTTGTCTCTCCTAAAATGTATGGCATTAAATTAACGCCATCCAATGGGTTCTCTGGTTTTATTGGCTTTTCGCTCTGAGCTATGGCTGTTGCGAAAATATCGAGAGCACTAATCATTGGGTCGTAGGTTTTGCCCTTTGGAATCTTTTCTGGCCATCTCATAGCAAAAGGAACACGAATGCCCCCCTCAAAAAGATCACTTTTACCACCTCTT